>JAQGLP010000365.1 GCA_028292835.1 Variovorax sp. | reverse complement strand
GCCCGGCGACGGTCCACAGCAGCACGCGGGCCACGCGCCGCCAGCGCGGGCGCGGCGCGGCGTGCGGCGGTGCGGTCTCGCTTTCAACCATGGTCTGCCCGCTCAGAACGTGAAGCCCAGGCGCACGTGCAGACGCAGCCGCCGTACCGACACCCCATAGGCCAGGTCGCCCTGGACCACGCCCAGCGGACTGTTCCAGCGCACGCCGGCACCGACGCCGACCTTGGTTTTCAGCTGGCTGGCGCGGTCGGCCACGGCACCCGCATCGACGAAGGCCACGCTCTCGAACGGGGTCAGGCGGCCGTTGTAGACCACGGGGCGCTGCCATTCAAGGCTGCCCACGGCCAAATAGCGTCCCGCCACGGTGGCGCCGAGGGCGTTCACGCTGCCGATGTCGCGGTAGCCGTAGCCGCGCACCGTGGTGTCGCCGCCGGTCAGGAACAGCTGGGTCGCGGGGATGCGCGCCGTGTCCTTGGCGACGACCGCGCCGGCTTCGGCACGCAGTTGCAGCCGGCTGTCGCGCGCTTCCGAGCCGTCGTCCGCCCGCACCGTGCCGAGCGGCAACAGGCCGAGCCAGCGTGCATAGCTGCGCAGGTAGGGCACGCGCTCGCCCAGCAGCGTGTAGCCGGCGGCCACCTCCAGCGCCAGGCCCTGGCCACGCCGCGGCTGGCCCGCGTTGTCGAAGTAGCGGCCGGTCCAGCCCCAGTTGAGGCTTACGGTGGAGGCCGAGGGAGGGGCACCGGTGCCCTGGTTGACCGCATAGTCGTATTGCAGGAAGTAGCTGCGGTCGATGTGGTCGCTGCCCTTGTTGCGCCCGGCGCGCAAACGCCCGCTGTCGACGTGGTAGCTGCCCGATTCCTCGCGCTGCAGCAGGCCGGAGCCGAACCAGCGTCCGTTGTCGTCGTCGGGCAGGGCGGTCCATTCGGAGCCGAGCGACTGGTTCTTGCGGTCGATCGACAGGCGCGAGACGGCGCGCCAGCCGATCACCGGCAGCCGGTTGTGGATGTGGTCGATGCTCACGCGTGCCCCACTGTCGGTGCTCAAGCCCACGCCCAGCACCACCTTCTGCAGCGGCGCCTCGCGCACCTGCGCGATCACCGGAGCGGCCTGCGGGTCGCCCGCGCCGGTGTCGAGCGTGAGGAACACCGAATCGAAGTAGCCGCTGCTCGCAAGCCGCTGCTGGGCCGCAAGGAGCTTGTCCTGGTCGTATTCCTCGCCGGAAGGCAGGCGTGCCAGGCGACGCGCCCCATCGGGATCGTAGCGCTGGCTGCCGCGCACCTGGAGCGTGCCGAAGCGGTAGGGCGGGCCCGACTCGTACGTGACGCCGAGCTTCGCCACCTGCCGGTCGGCATCGATCTCGGCACGGCTGGTGGCAATGCGCCCCGTCGGGTAGCGCCTGGCGGTGAGCGCGCGCAGGCCCTGCGTCTTGGCCGCCTCCCACGCCGACTGGCTGAAGGGCTGGCCGGCCCGCAGCGGCCAGCTGTTGGCGATGCGCTCGCGCTGCACTTTCGAGGCCGGGTCGGCGGCAATCGGCCCGCTGAAATCGATGGCCACCGCATCGATGTGCGAGAGCGGTCCCGGCTCGACCGTGATCGCGATCTCGCGTTCGCCTTGGGCCGCCCCGGACGGCGTCTTCAATTCGAGCGTCAGCGTGGGCGTGAAATAGCCGAGCGTGCCCAGCAGTTCGCGCGCATTGGCCTCGGCCGCCACCATCAGCCGCGACAGCTCCGCCGCCTGCAGGTCGCCGAGCCGGCGGTAGCGCTGGATTTCAAGATGGCGCAGCAGGTAGTCGCGCACCACCTCGGGCGCCTGGACCTGCAGCCCGAACGTTTCGCGCGTGCCGGTTTCCCCCCCGGCACCCTGCACCGGCGCGCCGGGCGCGCCGGGCGTTTCGTTTTTCCGCAGCAGGCTGCAGCCCTGCAAAAAAAGGACGAGAACAAAGAACAACGCCGGCTTCCACGCCGGCGCAAGTAAGGAAGCCACCCTGAACATCGGCGCCATTCTGGCATCGTGACGCGACGGCTGGCGTAGGCGCAGGGCGCCATGCCCGGTGGACAGGCTAGGAGCGCCGCTTGAACCTGCGCGCCGCCGACCAGAACAGCGGGGGGGTCAGCAAGCGGGCCATGGTCTTGGCCCGGTCCATACGGCTGGTTCGAAGGAAGGTGGAAGCAACCTCGTCCTCGCGCGCACCCCCCACCATCGGGCTGGTGTAGTAGTACGCCGCGATGGAGCGCCTGTGCTGGTCTTCGGGCGCCTGCAGCGGCGTCGGATGGCCGTGGTAGCTGCCCGGGCTGTTGAGCATCAGGATGGAGTGGCCGAACTCGGGCTGGACATGGGTTTCGCATCGCTTGCACTGCGCGTCCCACAGCTCCAGCGCGCCGCCCCACTCGGGCCGCCAGTCCTTGTTCAGGTAGGTGATGAACACCATCTCGTTCTTCAAGCCGACGAAGCGGTGGTAGCGAAAGTCGCGGTGCACGGCGAAGTGTGCGCCGGCCCGGCTTTCGTGCAGGCCGCCACCGAACAGGCGCGGGTCGGGCAGCAGATACGGCACATTGGTGATCGACGATACCCACTGACTGAACCAGCCGGAATAGACAATATCGAAGTACAGCTGCGACGCCGCGCCCAACCGGGCTCCCAGTGCCGAGCGGCGCGTGTTCTCGTACTGGTTCTTCAGCGCCATCCAGGCGCTGCCGCCGAGCGTGTCGAACTCTTCGCGCACGAGGTCGAGCAGCAGGGGATTGAAAATTCCTTCCACCACCAGGTGAGGAAAAGGGCGCGCCCCAAGGAGTTTCTCCCGCAGGGCTGCCTGGCACTCCGGCTCGAAGAGTCGCCGGTCCACCAGTTCCGCCAAAGGGAGTCGGACCCCGCGAATGTGGATTGCGTCGGTTTCTGGCGACTCTTGCTGGAGGAGGGATGACATGTCGGCAGCAAGGGTTGGATGCGGTAGGTCCATGGCAACAAGGTTGTGAGCCTAGTAGAAGCCGCAACTGCTGCGGTTGCAAACTCACGCGAGTGAGTAATAAGGTATTAATTTATGTGAACTTGTGAAGCAGCACAACACCTGGATGCAAATATTGTTTCTAAACAACGCGAATTCACACGCCTGTCCGGCTATTTCGACAGCAGCCTCATGGCCTCCTCGAGTCCGCGCAGGGTCAGCGGGTACATGCGGTGGCTCATCAGCTGCTGCATGACGGCGATGCTCTGGCGGTATTGCCAGACGCCCTGCGGTTCGGGATTGATCCAGGCGAACTTCGGGAACGCGTGCGTCAGGCGCTGCAGCCATTCGGCGCCGGCTTCCTCATTGTTGTATTCGACGCTGCCGCCGGGCTGCAGGATCTCGTAGGGGCTCATGGTCGCATCGCCGACGAAGATGAGCTTGTAGTCCTTGTTGTACTTGCGGATGACATCCCAAGTCGCGAATTTCTCGGAGAAGCGGCGCCGGTTGTGCTTCCACATGAAGTCGTAGACGCAGTTGTGGAAGTAGTAGAACTCCAGATGCTTGAACTCGGTCTTGACGGCCGAGAACAGCTCTTCCACGCGGTGGATGTGCTCGTCCATGGTGCCCCCCACGTCCATCAGCAGCAGCACCTTGACGTTGTTGTGGCGCTCGGGACGCATCTTGATGTCGAGCCAGCCGGCGTTGGCGGCGGTCGAGCGGATGGTGTCGTCCAGGTCGAGCTCTTCCTCGGCGCCCTCGCGCGCGAACTTGCGCAACCGCCGCAGCGCGATCTTGATGTTGCGCGTGCCCAGCTCCTGGCTGTCGTCGTAGTCCTTGTAGGCGCGCTGGTCCCACACCTTCACCGCGCTCTTGTTGCGGCTCTTGTCCTGGCCGATCCGGATGCCTTGCGGGTTGACCCCGTAGGCGCCGAACGGCGAGG
>JAQGLP010000324.1 GCA_028292835.1 Variovorax sp. | reverse complement strand
CGCCAAGGATGTGTGCGACAAGGAAGCCAAGGGCCACGAGAAGGTGTCGAAGGCCGAGCTCGAGCAACAGTACAAGCCCAGCAGCAGCCATGCCCGCAAGGCGGCGGACGAAAAGGTCGAGGCCACGTACCAGGTCGCCAAGGAAAAGTGCGATGACCAGAGCGGCGATGCCAAGGACGCCTGCGTGAAGCAGGCCAAGGCCGACCAGGCCAAGGGCAAGGCCGACGTCAAGGCCATGAAGAGGTAAGCAAAGGAGGATCGCACGCTGCCCGGGCTGCCTGCGCAATCACTCCCTGAACGGCGCCCATGGGCGCCGTTTGCCTTTGTGCCTTCGTGGGCGCGGCTAAGAAACACGCAATTCGTCGACTAGGCGCCGCAGCTCGGCCGGCAATGCCGTCGGCCGGCGCGTGAGGCGATCGACGTACACATGGACGAAATGCCCCTGCGCCGCGGCCACGGCGGCGTTCTCGGCAAACAGGCCGATCTCATAGCGAACGCTTGAGCTTCCGGCATGCGCGACACGGATGCCTGCCTCCACCGTCTGCGGAAACGCAAGGGGCGTGAAATAGTTGCATTGCGTCTCGACCACGAAGCCCAGGACCGGACCGTGCCCTGCATCGAGCGCGCCACGCTCGATCAGCAGGGCGTTGACCGCCGTGTCGAACCAGCTGTAGTAGACGACATTGTTGACGTGGCCGTACATGTCGTTGTCCATCCAGCGGGTCGGAATGCGGCGGAATGCGCGGTAGCTGGCGCGCGGCTCGGGCGCGGCCCGCCCGGGTCTGGTTGCCGCTCCGGATGAAAGGCTGTCGTGTTTCATCGCGCGGCATTCTGCCAGCGATGCCAGTATTCGAGCGCCACGCCGAAGGTGTTGAGTTGCACCACGACGGTCTGCGAGATGTCGCGCGCGTAGCCGCCCGCCATCGCGAAGGCCAGCGGCACGCGCCGCTGCCAGGCCCAGTCGAAGACGCGCCGGTCCCGCGCCTCCAGGCCGTCGAAGGTGAGCTTGAGCCGTCCCAGGCGGTCGCCCTCGAACGGGTCGGCGCCCGCCAGGTAGATCACCAGGCCCGGCGCGACGCGCCGGTCCAGCTCATCGAGCGCGATCTCGAGCGCCGCCAGGTAGTCGGCATCGCCGCAGCCGTCGGGCAGTTCGACATCCAGGTCGCCGGCTTCCTTGCGAAACGGAAAGTTCTTCTGCCCGTGCATCGAAAAGGTGAACACGCTGGGATCGCGCTGGAAGATGCTGGCGGTGCCGTTGCCCTGGTGCACATCGAGATCGACGATGGCCACCTGCAACGGCATGCGGCTGCGGCGCGCCTGCTCGGCCTGCATCAGGCGGCTGGCCACCGCCGCATCGTTGAACACGCAGAAGCCGCCACCCTTGCCGGCGCTCGCATGGTGCGTGCCACCCGCCATGTTGGCCGCCACACCCTCCGCCAACGCGGCGCGGCAAGCGGCAATGGTGGCACCGGTCGAGCGGCGCGAACGCTCGACCATGCCTTCGCTCCACGGGAAGCCGATCTCGCGCATGGCCTCGCGGCTCACGCTGCCGTCGCTGACCGTGCGGATCCATTCGGGCGTGTGGGCCAGCGCCAGTTGCCCGTCGGTGGCGCGCGGCGCCTCGTGCATGGAGACAGCCGGGTGGCGTTCGAGCAATCCGTCGCGCAGCATGGCGTAGCGCGGCATGGGAAACCGGTGGCCCGGTGGCAGCGGCAGCACGAACTGCCCGGAATAGAAGGCCTGCATGGCGGGATCATTTCGATGGGAGGGGTTTGCGATGGATTAGAAAGCACGCTCTAGAGTGCCGCACCACGGCGCGCTTCCTGTTGCCAAGTGCGATCAGACCTCTATACTTCGAACGATGCTGCACTGCAACATAGGTGATTGGGCAGCGTAAACGTGACTTCATTCAAAATCGTATATCTGGAGAATTCCATGGCACTGACCGCTGACCAAATCATCGCCGCCCAAAAAGCCAACCTCGAAACCCTGTTCAGCCTGACCTCCAAGGCGTTCGAAGGCGTCGAAAAGTTGGTCGAGCTGAACGTGACCGCCTCCAAGGCCGCCCTGAGTGAAGCCCAAGGCACCGCGCAAGCGATGCTGTCGGTCAAGGACGCGCAAGAGCTGCTGGCCCTGCACGCCGGCCTGCTGCAGCCGCTGGCCGAAAAGACCGCCGCCTACAGCCGTCACCTGTTCGACATCGCCCAGGGCACCAGCGCCGAGTTCACCAAGGCGTTCGAGAGCAAGGCCACCGAGGCCCATCAGGCTTTCACCGGCCTGGTCGACAACGCCACCAAGAACGCACCGGCCGGCTCCGAAACCGCCGTGGCCATGATGAAGAGCGCCGTGGCCGCCGCCAGCAATGCCTACGAGTCGGTGCAGAAAGTCGTCAAGCAGGCTTCCGACGTGGCCGAAGCCAACTTCACCGCCGTGTCGAACACTGCGCTGACCGCCGCCCAGAACACGGCGCAGAGCGCCTCGCGCAGCAAGCGCTGATCGCGGTGGCGCCCGCCTGACGGGCGCCCCTCCGGCCTTCGCGGCCGGCACAAGTTGTCTCCTTGGGTCCTTCGCAATCTTCGGGTTCGGGGTCCAATTCAGGCCTCGTCTTCGGACGGGGCCTTTTTTTGCGTGCCTTTTTGCTGCCTGCGCCTTCGATAATCGCCTGACATCATTCAGGAGCATGCCCCATGCAGATCGAAGGCAAGGTTTTCATTGTCACCGGCGCCGCATCGGGCCTGGGCGAAGGCACGGCGCGCATGCTGGCGGCCAACGGCGGCAAGGTGGTCGTCGCCGACCTGCAGGCGGACAAGGGTGCGGCGGTGGCGCAGGCCATCGGCGGCGTCTTCGTCCTCTGCGACGTGAGCCGCGAGGCCGACGGCCAGGCCGCGGTGGCGGCGGCTCGCCAGCTCGGCACACTGGCGGGGCTGGTCAATTGCGCGGGCATCGCACCGGCCGAAAAAACGGTCGGCAAGAACGGTGCGCACGCGCTGGCGGTGTTCAGCAAGACGATCACGGTGAACCTGATCGGCAGCTTCAACATGATCCGTCTCGCCGCCGAGGCCATGAGCGCCAACGTGCCCGAGCCCACCGGCGAGCGCGGCGTGCTGATCTCGACCGCCTCGATCGCGGCCTACGACGGCCAGATCGGCCAAGCGGCCTACAGCGCCTCCAAAGGCGGCGTGGTCGGCATGACGCTGCCCATCGCGCGCGACCTCGCCCGCAGCGGCATCCGCAACATGACGATCGCGCCCGGCATCTTCGGCACGCCGATGCTGTTCGGCATGCCGCAGGAGGTGCAGGACGCGCTGGCCGCCAGCGTGCCCTTCCCTTCGCGCCTGGGCACGCCCGAGGACTATGCCAGGCTGGTTAAGCACATCATCGAGAACGACATGCTCAACGGCGAGGTCATCCGTCTGGACGGGGCGATCCGACTGGCACCGCGCTGAAAAACAAAGGCCACGCCAAGGTTTCGCCGGCTTGGCATCGCTCCTGATTTGATAGCTTGAAAGCTAGTCCGGATAAGCGTTTGAGGCCTTTTTCTCAGGATTCAGGTGGCGCGGACTCGACGATCTCGGCCAGCGGCTCGGCTGGCGGCGGCACCGGCCTCAGGCTGCCGGTGCGGTCAAAGCGCTCGTACTGCGCGATCACCTGCGCGCCGAACAGCACGAAGGTCGCCGCGATCTCCAGGCTCAGCAGCACCACGATCGCGGTGGTGAGCGAGCCGTAGACCACGTTG
>JAQGLP010000290.1 GCA_028292835.1 Variovorax sp. | reverse complement strand
ATGCCGTTCATGCGTCTTCGGGTCTGGATGCGGGCGGGCCATCGAGCCGCAAGCCCTTGGGCAGGGGGAACTTGACGGTTTCCTCGATGCCCTCCATCCTGCGCACCGAGACGGCGCCAAGCGCGCGGATGCGGTCGACCACCTCGCGCACCAGCACCTCGGGCGCGGAGGCGCCGGCGGTCAGCCCGATGCGGATCTTGCCCTCGAACCACTCAGGACGCAGCTCGGCGGCCGAATCCACCATGTGACTCTCGGTGCCGAGACGCTCGGCCAGTTCGCGCAGCCGGTTGCTGTTGGAGCTGGTCGGGCTGCCGACCACGATCACCAGCTCGACCTGTCCGCTCATGAGCTTGACGGCGTCCTGGCGGTTCTGCGTGGCGTAGCAGATGTCCTGCTGCTTGGGCTCGCGCACGCGGGGAAAGCGAGCGCGCACCGCCGCCGAGATCTCGGCGGCATCGTCCACGGAAAGTGTCGTCTGCGTGACGACGGCCAGCCGCTCGGTCTGGCCCGGCCGCACGCGCGCCACGTCGGCCACGTCCTCGACCAGGTGGATGCCGCTTGCCAGCTGACCCATCGTGCCCTCGACCTCGGGATGCCCCTTGTGGCCGATCATGATGAACTCGTAGCCCTCCTTGGCAAGCTTGGCGACCTCGACGTGGACCTTGGTGACCAGCGGGCAGGTGGCGTCGAAGATCCGGAAGCCCCGCGCGCGCGCCTCGTCCTGCACCGCCCGGCTGACGCCGTGCGCGCTGAACACCAGCGTGGCGCCGGGCGGCACCTCGTCGAGCTCCTCGATGAAGATGGCGCCCTTGGCCTTGAGGTCGTTGACGACGTAGGTGTTGTGCACGATCTCGTGGCGCACGTGGATGGGCGCGCCGAACTTGGCGAGCGCGCGCTCGACGATCTCGATGGCGCGGTCGACTCCGGCGCAAAAGCCGCGCGGCTCGGCCAGCAGCACCTCCTGCGGGCCCGGCGGCGCGTCGCGCGAAACCGCCGCGTTCACAGCACGCCGATCAGTTGCACTTCGAAGGTCACCGGCTGGCCTGCGAGCGGGTGGTTGAAGTCGAAGCGCACGCCGGTGGCGTTCGCTTCGATCACGGCGCCGGCGTAGCCGCCGCGGCCGTCGGGCGTCGGGAACTCCACCACGTCGCCCACCGCATAGAGCGCGTCGGGCTCGCCCAGGCGCGCCAGCAGCGTGCGTGCCACCCACTGCTGCATCTCGGGATTGCGTTCGCCAAAGGCCTCGCCGGCGGGCAACTCGAAGGTGGCGCGCGCGCCCTCAGCCAGGCCCATCAGACACCGCTCCATCGCAGGCGACAGCTCGCCGGTGCCGAGCGACAGCGTGGCGGGCTTGTCGGCGAAGGTGTTGATGACATCGCCCGCCGGGCCGGCCAGGCGATAGTGCAGCGTGAGGAAGGCGCCGGGCGTGACCACGGCGGACGCCGCCGCGGAGACCAGGGAGGCGTCGAGAGAATGGGCTGAAGGCAAGGTGGGGTGTCCCGATAAACTGGAGGCCATTTTACGAAGCAGTCGGCGGCCCCGGCACCGAAGGCTTTTTCCCCGTCGTCATGCCGCTGTCGCACCAAGCGCAGTCACCCTCCAGTTCCTGGCCTCACCACCCCACCAGCGCAGGCCGCTCCTGTGCCTTCCGCCCTGCTCCATGTCGTTCAAGGACCTCCCCGCCGAATCCCGCCCGCGCGAAAAGCTCATCGCGCGCGGCGCCGTCGCGCTTGGCGACGCCGAGCTGTTGGCGCTGCTGCTGCGCACCGGCGTGGCCGGCAAGAACGTGCTGCAGCTCGCGCAGGAACTCCTCGACGGGTTCGGCGGCATCGCGGGCCTGCTCAATGCGCGGCTGGACGACCTGAAGCGCATCAAGGGCCTGGGCGGCAGCGCCAAGCGCGCCGAACTCAGTGCCGTGCTCGAACTCGCGCGCCGCGCGATGGCCGAGCGGCTGAAGGAGCGCGCCGTGTTCGACTCGCCCGGCGCCGTCAGGCAGTACCTGCAGCTGCACTTGGCGGCGCGGCCGCACGAGGTGTTCGCCGTGCTGTTCCTGGACGCGCAGCATCGCCTCATCGCGCTGGAAGAGCTGTTTCGCGGCACGCTGACGCAAACCAGCGTCTACCCGCGCGAGGTGGTGGTGCACGCACTGCGCCACCACGCCGCCGCCGTGGTGCTGGCGCACAACCACCCCAGCGGCAGTATCGAGCCCTCGCGTGCCGACGAGGCGCTCACGCAGACGCTCAAGGCCGCGCTGGCGCTGGTCGATGTGCGCGTGCTCGACCATGTGATCGTGGCCGCCGGACAGACGCTGTCGATGGCCGAGCGGGGGCTCGTCTGATGCCCCGCAAGCCCGACAGCGACGACAAGGCCCGCCCGCCCGGCCTGAAGACGCTGGCCGACCTGAAGCACGTCCAGCGCACGCTGGCCGAGGCCCGCGAGCGCGAGGCCGCCGAGATGGCGGCGCGCGGCGCCCTGCAGAAAAAACGCCAGACCGAGCAGGACCTGTTTACCCGCGCCATCGGCGCCACCCGGCCGCTGCGCCGCCCGGCCGCCGTTGCGCTGGCGCCCGAGCCGCCGGCGCCGATCCCGCTGCAGCACCAGCTCGACCAGCAGCGCGTGCTGCGCGAGTCGCTCTCCGACGAGTTCGACGTGACCACGCTGCTCGACGTCGACGACGCGATGAGCTTTCGCCGCCCCGGCGTCGGCACCGAGGTGACGCGCAAGCTGCGCGCGGGGGACTGGACGATCCAGCGCGAGATCGACCTGCACGGCCTGCGCAGCGACGAGGCACGCGAGGCGCTGGGCGCCTTCATCCGCAGCGCCCACAAGCAGGGCGTGCGCTGCGTGCGCGTGGTGCACGGCAAGGGGCTGGGCTCGCCCGGCCGGCAGCCGGTGCTCAAGGTGAAGACGCAGCGCTGGCTGATCCAGAAGAACGAGGTGCTGGCCTTCGTGCAGGCCCGCGCCAGCGAGGGCGGGGCCGGCGCGCTGGTGGTGCTGCTGGCGCCTGGACGGCGCTGATTTCCCACGCCCCGACCGGCCCCGCTTCTCTTCTTACTGGCTCAGATCGATCCGGTAGAGCGCGCGGCCCTTGCCGGCGCCGTCATCGGGTGCAAGCACCGACACGTTCGCGAGTCCGGCCGCCACGGCCGCGTCGAGCTGGTTGACGCCCGAGCTGAAGGTCACGTTGCCGGCCGTCCTCACCTTGGTGAAGCGCCAGCTGCGCGCCGCGCCGTTGGCGGCGCGCGTGATGGCCTTGTTCGCCTTGATGTAGTCGATCAGCACGTCGCGGTTGGCGTCGGGCGAGGCATAGATCGTCGAGCGGCCGTCCAGCGCCGGGATGAAGCTGGCGCCGCTCATCGCGCGGTAGTTGTTGGTCGCGATGATGAACTCCTTGGCCGGATCGATCGGCCGGCCGAGGTAGTTCAGGTTCTTGATGCGACTGCCAACGGCCTGCGTCACGTCGATCTCGTACTGCATGTCGGGCGTGGTGAACATGTCGAAGTTGTAGCCCGGGAAGGTGCTGACGAGCGGCTGGTCCGCTGTCTTGGTCGGGTCGATCCGGTTGAAGCGCCGGGCCGCGCCCTCGAGCCAGCCCTTGACCTCGGCTCCCGTCACCTTCACGGCGTAGACCGTGTTCGGGTAGAGGTAGAGGTCGGCGGCGTTGAAGATCGCCAGGTTGCCGGCCGCGACGTCCGTGAAGTCACCCCCGCCCTCGTAGCCGGACTTGAACGGCGCGCTCACCGAGAGCACCGGCAGGCCGGCGTACTGCGGCAGGTTGGCCTGGACGTAGCGCCCGACATAGTCGGCCTGCGCCTGGTTGACGATCTGGATGGCGCCCGGATCGCCCACGTCGGCGAAGTACGTGTTCATGCGGAAATCGGTGCTGCCGATGGGCGTCTTCACGTAGGCGATGGCGGCCTGGTGCTGGGCTTCGATCAGCGGCGCGATCGACGCGTCGGCCTCGACGTAGGTCGGCTTGCCCGCGGCGTCCTTGCCGGTCTGCGTCGAACGCGCCTCGACCAGCGTGCGGCTCTTGTCCACGCTCCAGGCCTTGCCGTCCCAGGCCAGCTCGAGCTTGATGACGCCCAGCGCCTTGCCCCAGGAGCTCGGCATGACGGCCGGCACGCCATTGACGGTGCCGGCCGCGTTGTCGACGCCCGGCTGGGTGTAGCCCGGCTTGGCGCCCCGGTCGGGGAACAGGGCGTGCTGGTGGCCCATCATCAGCGCGTCGATCCCCGGCACCTTCGACAGGTAGAGACCCGGGTTTTCCATGGTGGGCGAATAGGGCGAGGCGTCCAGCCCGCCATGCTGCAGCGCGACCACGATGTCGGCGCCCTTGGCCCGCAGCTCCGGCACATACCGGGTGGCCGACTCGACGGCGCCTTCGGTGCGGACCTTGCCTTCGAGGAAGCGCTTGTCCCAGTTCAGGATGCCCGGGGTCGTGAAGCCGATCACGCCGATCCTGATCGGCACCGTGACGCTCTTGCCGTCGGGACCTGTGGCGGTGAACTGCTTGTTCACGATGGTGTAGGGCGCGACCAGCGGCTTGCCGCTCTTGACGCTGTAGACGTTGGCCAGGACCATCGGGAAGGCCGGGCCGGCGCATTTCTTCGTGCCGTCGACGCCTTCGACATCG
Source organism: Variovorax sp. (assembly GCA_028292835.1). GTDB lineage: Bacteria > Pseudomonadota > Gammaproteobacteria > Burkholderiales > Burkholderiaceae_C > Variovorax. The sequence continues at coordinate 871 of JAQGLP010000290.1, read as the reverse complement.
AGGCCGCCTCCGATCGCCTGGTTGAGGAAATCGAGGCCGTAGTTGAATTCGTGGTTGCCCAGGGTCGCGACATCGAAGCCGGTGGCGTTCATGGCCTTGTAGATCGACAGCGGCTGGTCGCAGCCGATGCGCTTGACCGTCGCCTCGTAGTCGGCCAGCGCCGTGCCCTGGATGGTGTCGCCGTTGTCGAGCAGCACCGTGTTGGCGAACTCCCGGCGCGCCGCCTTGATGAGCGTTGCCGTGCGTTCGTAGCCATAGGACGGGTCGTCGGCGAGCTTGAAGTAGTCGTAGCTGCGCACGTTGGCGTGCAAGTCGCTGGTTTCCAGCAACGCCACCGTGGCACGCGTGCCGGCGGGCGCTGGTGCTGGCGCGGGTACGGGTGCTGGCGCGGGCGCCGGTGCGGAGGCGGGCGGGGCCAGTGCGACTCCGTGGCTGTCGCCACCGCCGCAGGCTGTGAGCGCGAGTGCGCCGAGGGCCAGAAAGGCCCATCGGCCCTGCGCTGTCATCGTCCGGTTCATGGAAGGTCTTCCCGTAGAGTCAAGGAAGGCGCAGTCTGTCCAGCACCCATGACAACGGCGTTAAACCGCAACCCGGCTCTTCTCCCCTTTCCTCTCCCCTTGTTACTCGGCCGCGCGCCGCAGCGTGTCGACCACCGGGCGGCGCAGCACCTCGCGCAAGCCCCACCAGCCGGCGGCGAGCGCCAGCACGGCCCCTGCCAAGGCGCCGGCGAGCGGCACCCAGGGCGAGGCGGTCCAGGTGAAATCGAACACGTAGCGCGCCAGCGCCCAGCCGATCGCCGAGGCGGCGAGGCTCGCCAGCAGGCCGGCCAGCAGGCCGACCCCGGCCAGCTCGGCGCGCTGCACCTGGCGCA
>JAQGLP010000272.1 GCA_028292835.1 Variovorax sp. | reverse complement strand
GACCGTCGCACAGTGAAGCGAGGTTTGCAGAGGCTGCCATTTCCTGGAGGTTTGCCCTTTACTCGCGCGCAATCATCGCGACGATCTCGCGGAACACCTCGTTGCGCACCGAGGCCGAGAGATCGACGACCTGGCTGCGGCGGTAGTAAGGGCTGAGGTCCAGCCCGACGCCCACGCCGTAGATTTCCACCCCGCCGTCCTGCTCGCGGCGAGCGACGACGTCGCGCAGGTGGTGGTCCAGGTAGTGCGCGTCATTGGCGAGCTGGGTCGCGCTGTCCATCGGCGAGCCGTCGGACACCACGATCAGCAGGCGCCGCCCTTCGCCGCAGCCTTCCAGCCGCGCGCAGGCCCAGTCCACCGCCTCGCCGTCGATGCCTTCGCGAAACAGGTCGGACTTCAGCAGCGCAGCGATGCCGGGCCGCGCGCGGCGCCATGGCGTGTCGGCGTCCTTGAAGACCCTGTGGCAGACCTCGTTGAGCCGGCCCGGGTGGCGGGGCCGGCCGGCGCGCTGCCAGTCGCGCAGCGCCCGTCCGCCATTCCAGGCGCCGGTGGTGAAGCCGAGCACCTCGCTCGCAACGCCGGCCTGCTCGAGCGCGCGCACGAACACGTCGACCAGCATGGCGACCGATTCGATGTGCTCCTTCATCGAGCCCGAGCAATCGATCAGGAAGCCCACCACGCAGTCGGCCACCGGCTCCTGGCGTTCGATGCGGAACAGGCGCCGCTCGGTTGGCGAAGCGATCAGTTGCGAAAGCCGCCGTCCGTCGATCACCCCCTCTTCCCGCGAGCCGTCCCATCCGTTGCGCGCGGGCACGGCCAGCAGGGCCTTGAGCTCGCGTGCAAGCCACGCAATGTTGAGGCCCTGGCCCGCGATGCGGCGGTCGAGGCGGTCGCGGTATTCCCGCAGCAAGGCGGCGCGCACCAGCGTCACGGCCCTGACTTCCTGGTCGTAGGCGGTGGTGAAGATGCGGTAGCCGCCGTCGGCTTCTTCGAGCACGCGGCTGTTGCCCGAGCTTGCGGCCGCGGCGGCATCGTCGCCGTCGCCTTCGAAGTCCATCCAGAGACTGAAGAGCTTGCGATCGTCGCCTTCCTCGTCGGAGGGTTCGTTCCGATCGTCTCCGGCTCCGCCGGCTTCATGGATCATTGGCGCCACCGCGTGCGCGATCGCCAGCGCATGCCGCGCATAGGCCGCCTGATCGGCGTGCTGGCGGCGCAGGCCGGCCACGTCGTGGCCCAGCACCGGCGCCAGGGCCATGCGCGTGGCTTCGATCAGGCCTTCGGTGGCCTCCTCCACCGGCCGCGCCGTCACGCGCGCACGGCAGACCTGCACCACCGTGTAGAGCAGGAGCCCCTTGGCGGTTTCGGTCAGGCCGCTGTGGTGAAAGGCCAGCGACCACTGCGCGTGGCGATGGTGCAGGTTGCGCACGAGGCCGGGCATGTCCGCGGGCACCAGGGCCTCCACGCGGATCTGCTCCAGAAGCTCGAACAGCAGGCGCGCGAGCGGCTCGGCGGGACAGAGGCTTTGGTGCAGCCCGGCGTCGGACCGCGTGAGCCGCAGCGCCATGCCGTCCGACGCGCCGCGAAAGGAGCCGAAGTCGTCGTGCTCCGGCGAGGGGTGGAGGTGCAGCGCGAACAGCGCCAGCGCGCGACGGCCGCGGTACAGGCGGCCGCCGCGAAAGTGCAGGTCGACTTCGCCGCTCAGCGCCCGGATCGAGGCCGCGCAGAGCTCCTCGACCTTTTGCTGGTGCCGCGCCGCCGCCTGAGTCAGGCTCACCGCATCACTCCCGGTGCGTCGCGAGCTGATGCGACTCTTCGAGCTCGCGGTCGAAGCAGCGCTGAAAATACTCGGCCACGATGGCGCGCTCGGCCTCGTCGCACTTATTGACGAAGGACAGCCGGAACGCGAGCGCCGGATCGCGGAAGATCTCGACGTTCTCGGCCCAGGTGATGACGGTACGGGGCGACATCAGCGTGGAGAGGTCGCCGGCGGCGAAGCCCTTGCGGGTCAGATCGGCCACGGCCACCATCGAGTCGACCAGCGCGCGGCCGGCCACGTCGGCGAACTTCGGCACGCGCGCCTGCACGATGGCGATCTCTTCGTCGCGCGGCAGGTAGTTCAGCGCCGCGACGATGTTCCAGCGGTCGATCTGCGCGTGATTGAGCCGCTGTGCCCCGTGGTAAAGGCCGCTCAGGTTGCCCAGGCCCACGGTGTTGGCCGTGGCGAACAGGCGGAAGCTGGGGTGGGGGCTGATCACCCGGTTCTGGTCCAGCAGCGTGAGCTTGCCGTCGCGCTCCAGGATGCGCTGGATGACGAACATCACGTCGGGCCGGCCGGCATCGTATTCGTCGAAGATGAGCGCCACCGGGCGTTGCAGGGCCCAGGGCACGATGCCCTCCTGGAACTCCGTGACCTGCTGCCCGTCGCGCAGCACGACGGCGTCCTTGCCGACCAGGTCGAGCCGGCTGATGTGGCCATCGAGGTTGACGCGCACGCAAGGCCAGTTCAGCCGTGCCGCCACCTGCTCGATGTGGGTGGACTTGCCCGTGCCGTGCAGCCCCTGCACCATGACGCGCCGGTCGCGCGAGAAGCCGGCGAGCAGCGCCAGCGTGACCTCGGGGTTGAAGCGGTAGGCGCTGTCCACCTCGGGCACATGCTCTTCGCCTTCGCTAAAGGCGGGCACCCGCAGGTCGGTGTCGATGCCGAACACCTCGCGCACGGAGATCGTTCGGTCGGGTCGGGCGGTAGGCGCTTCGGTCATAGGGTTTCCGTCAAGTCTCGAAAAATAGTACTTGGAGTCCCGGTGCCGGGACCAGCGATTTCGTGCCCTGGCTCCAGCAATTCCCCCGAACTGGCGCCACGGGCATGTCTTTCCGGCCCCTACGCTGCCTACCTGCTGTTCAAACGGAGACACTCACATGACCACCGCCACCCGCCCTGTCGATACGGAATTCCTGCGCGCCTTTGCCGCGGCCTGGAACGCACATGACATCGACGCGCTGATGTCCTTCATGAGCGAGGACTGCGAATTCCACTCCGTCGGCGGCCCCGACGTGCTCGGCCGCAGCTTCATCGGCCGCGAGGCCGTGCGCGAAGGCTTCCGGCTCGCCTGGCAGAACTTTCCCGATGCGGCCTGGCTCGACGGCGATCATTTCGTCTGCGGCCACCGTGGCGTGTCCGAATCCACGTTCCGCGGCACCAAGGCCGACGGCACGCGGATCGAAGCGCGCATGGTCGATGTCTTCACTTTCCGGGACGGGCGCATCGCGGTGAAGAACGCCTACCGCAAGGACCGCCCGCCCGTCCAGGCGGCGTGATCGCAGAGGCCCATCATGGACATCAGCGCAAGCCATCTTGCTCCCCAGCCCCCCTACGACCCGCGCTACGACCCACTGGTGGCGCGCACGCCGGGCCACGGGCGCGACTACGCGCCCACCTACTGGGTGGGCACCGCCGGCACACCGCCGCCCGACGACGGGCCCATCGTGGGCGATACCGACTGCGACGTGGCGATCGTGGGCTCGGGCTTCACGGGGCTGGCCACCGCGCTTTTCCTGGCGCGCGAGCACGGCATCCGCGCCACCGTGCTGGAGGCCAACCGCAGCATCTGGGGCTGCACCAGCCGCAACGGCGGCCAGGGCCAGAACGCCAGCGGGCGGCTCTACCGCTCGCAGTGGATCGAGCGCTGGGGCAAGGAGGTCGCCCTCGCGCTCGACGCGGAGATCCGCGCAGGCTACGAGACCTTCAAGGCCCTGGTGGCCGAGGTGCCCTGCGACGCGCAGCCCGGGGGCCACTTTTACGTTGCGCACCGCGACAAGAAGATGGACTTCCTGCGCAACGAGGCGAAGGTCATGCGCGAGGTCTACGGCTACGACACGCGCATGATCGGCGCCGAGGAGCTGCGCCGCGAGTACTTCAACGAAACCGAGGCCTGCGGCGCCATGCACGAGCCCGACGGCATCGGGGTGCACCCGCTCAAGCTCGCCCACGGCTACCTGCGCATGGCGCGCGCGCTGGGCGTGCGGGTGCACCCGGCCAGCCCCGTGACGGGCTTCGAGACGCGCGGCGGCGTGCACTACCTGCAGACCCCCGCGGGCACGGTGCGCGCGCGCGCCGTGGGCTTTGCCACCGGCGGCTACACCAGCAACGGCCTGCACAAGAGCCTCGACTCCAAGATCATGCCGATCCTGTCGAACTCGCTGGTGACGCGCCCGCTCACCCCAGCGGAGCTGGAGGCGACCAACTTTCGCACCACCACCTTCATCACCGACACGCGCACGTTGCGCTTCTACTACCGCAAGCTCCCCGACAACCGCGTGCAGATCGGCAGCCGCAGCGCCATCACCGGCGCGGATGCGCCCGACCCGCGCCACATGCAGGGTCTGGTGGCCGGACTCGAGCGCAAGTTCCCGGCCCTCGCGGGCATCCCGATCGACTACTCCTGGTGGGGCTGGGTGGACGTGAGCCACGACATGATGCCGCGCGTCGCGCAGCCCGACGCCCGCCAGAGCGTCTTCTACGCGCTGGGCTACGGCGGCAACGGCGTGAGCTTCTCCGCGCACGCCGGCCGGCGCATGGCCGAGCGCATCGCAGGCAAGACGGGCAAGGTGTTCGAGCTGCCCATCTACAACTCCCCCCTGCCCTACCCGAACGTGCTCAACCTGGTCGAGTCCAGGGCCTTCGCGCCCTTTCGCCGCCTCGGCCAGCGCGCCCTCTATCACTGGTATCACGCACGCGACGAACGGCTTTGATGGGCCTGCGGCCCACGAGGCTTTCACAAGGCGCCGCAAGCCATTGACCGCCGGCTTCAGCGCCGCGACGGGAGGGGCGACTCGCGAGCCGTCCTGCCGTCCGATTCATACACAAAAAAAGGAGACCCACCATGCATTTGCAAGAAGATCGGCAGCCGTCGTCCGGACTGCAGCACTGCCTCAAGCAAAGGCACATGACGATGATCGCCCTGGGCGGGGTGATCGGGGCGGGACTGTTCGTCGGCAGTTCCGTCGTCATCCAATCGGCCGGTCCGGCCGCCATCCTCTCGTTCCTCATCACCGGCGGGCTCGTGGTGCTGGTCATGCGCATGCTGGGAGAGATGGCCGTGGCGATGCCGGCCGTCGGCTCGTTCTACGAGTACGCGCGGCTCGCCTTCTCCGACCGGCCCGGCGGCGGCGCGCTGGCGGGCTTCCTGACCGGCTGGATGTACTGGTATTTCTGGGTCATCGTGGTGGCTGTCGAGACCGTGGCCGGTGCGAAGCTGGTTGCGTTCTGGCTGCCGGACGTGCCGCAATGGATGCTGGGCCTGGGACTGATCGTTCTGCTCACGCTGACCAACTTGGTCTCGGTGAAATCCTACGGTGAATTCGAGTTCTGGTTCGCTTCGATCAAGGTCGCGGCGATCATCGTGTTCCTCTTCCTCGGCACGCTCTTCGTGCTGGGTCTGTGGCCCATGGCGGCCGTCGCGATAGCTTCGCCCGGCCTCGTCCATTTCACGGCGCATGGCGGGTTCGCGCCCAACGGCCTCGTTCCGGTCCTCACCGGGGCGGTTGCTGCCACCGGTTTCTATTTCGGCGCGGAGATCGTGACGATCGCCGCGGCGGAAGCGGCGGAGCCGGAAAAGGCGGTCGCAAAGGCCACCAATTCGGTGATCACCCGTGTGCTGGTCTTCTACGTGGGCTCGATCCTTCTGGTGGTGGCCATCGTGCCCTGGAATTCGGCTGCGATCGCAACGCCGTATGTCAGCGCCCTGGCGGCGATGGGCATCCCCGGCGCCGCGCAGGTGATGAACGCCATCGTGCTGACGGCCGTGCTTTCGGCGCTGAACTCCGGCCTCTACGCCTCTTCGCGAATGCTGTTCGCACTGACCAAGCGAGGCGACGCACCCCAGGCCCTGACGAAGCTGAGCCGCAATGGTGTACCGGTTCGCGCCATCCTGGTGGGCACCCTGTTCGGCTACGCCTCCGTGGTGATGTCGTACGTGTCGCCCGACCGGGTCTTTCAGTTCCTAGTGGACTCCTACGGCACGGTGGCGATCTTTGTCTACGTGCTGATCGCGGTTTCCCAGTTGCGCCTGCGCGCCAGGCTCGAACGCGAGGCCCCGGAACGCCTGCGTGTGCGGATGTGGTGCTACCCCTACCTGACTTATGTGGCGATCGTCGGCATGGTCGGCATCGTGGTGGCCATGGCCTTCATTCCCGAGCAGCGCCAGCCATTGATGCTGGGAGTCGTCAGCCTCGCCGTGCTCGTCGTTGCTTACGGGGTGAGATCGCGCTTCGGCCGCCCGGCGCCACAGGTGCCGCCAAGCCCCCTGGCCCGCGTCGCGGTCAAGCGCTAGAGGCGACAAATGACATCCCGATTGGCCCCATGAATGGTTGCTTCCTGGCCCCACAGCGCCACCCGGGCTTTCCTTAGCATTCAAAAACCAACCGGCGCCGCCACGCCGTCGGTGCATCGGTGCCCCCTCTCAACCTGACCCAACCACATCTGGAGACTTCAACATCATGACCAAGCAAGCAGCGCTCACCGACAGCCGCACCGTGGCCGCCGGACCCCAGAAAATGACCCCGTCGGAGGCCTTCGTCGAGACGATGGTCGCCAACGGCGTGACCGACATCTTCGGCATCATGGGCTCGGCCTTCATGGACGCGATGGACATCTTCGCACCCGCCGGCATCCGGCTGATCCCGGTGGTGCACGAGCAGGGCGCCGGCCACATGGCCGATGGCTATGCCCGCGTCAGCGGCCGCCACGGCGTGGTGATCGGGCAGAACGGCCCCGGCATCAGCAACTGCGTGACCGCAATCGCGGCGGCCTACTGGGCGCACAGCCCGGTCGTGATGATCACGCCCGAGACCGGCACCATGGGCATGGGCCTGGGCGGCTTCCAGGAGGCCAACCAGCTGCCGATGTTCCAGGAGTTCACCAAATACCAGGGCCACGTGAACAACCCCAAGCGCATGGCCGAGTACACGGCACGCTGCTTCGACCGCGCCATCTCCGAGATGGGCCCGACGCAGCTCAACATTCCGCGCGACTACTTCTACGGCGAGCTCACCACCGAGATCCCGAAGCCGATGCGCGTGGAGCGCGGCTCGGGCGGGGAGAACAGCCTGGACGCGGCCGTCGAACTGCTGGCCTCGGCCAGGTTCCCGGTGATTCTTTCGGGCGGGGGTGTCGTGATGGGCGACGCCGTGGAAGAGTGCAAGGCCCTGGCAGAGC
>JAQGLP010000261.1 GCA_028292835.1 Variovorax sp. | reverse complement strand
GCGGTTGGCCAGCGCGTCGCGGCTGATGCCGTAGCGCTCGTGCAGCGTGGGCAATGCGCCGGCGTCGAGGAAGGCGTCGGGCAATCCGGCGAGCTCGAAACCGGCCGGTTGCACCCGATGCCGCAGCAGCGCGCTGGCGACGGATTCGCCCAGTCCGCCGATCACGGAGTGGTTCTCCGCGACGACCACGAGGCGGTGCTTGTAGCGAACGGCTTCAACGATGGCGGCCTCGTCCAGCGGCTTGATCGTCGGGCAGTGCAGCACGGCCACGCCGACGTTGTCCGCCGCCAAGTCCTGCGCGACTTCGAGCGCACGCATCGTCATGAAGCCGCTGGAGATGACCAGCACGTCGTTGCCGTCGCGCAGCATCCTGGCCTTGCCGAGCTCGAATTTGTAGTCGTACTCGTCGAGCACCAGAGGCACGTTGCCGCGCAAGAGGCGCATGTAGACCGGCCCCTTGTGCGCCGCGATCTGCGGCACGGCCTGCTCGATGTCGAGCGCATCGCACGGGTCGACGATCGTCAGCCCGGGAATGCCGCGCATCATCGCGATGTCCTCGGTCGCCTGATGGCTGGGGCCGTAGCCGGTCGTCAGGCCGGGCAACGCGAAGCACATCTTGACGTTGAGGTTCTCCTCGGCGATGACCTGATGGATGAAGTCATACGCGCGCCGCGTCCCGAACACCGCGTAGGTCGTCGCGAAGGGCACCAAGCCTTCCTTGGCCATGCCTCCTGCGGCGGCGAGCAACAGTTGCTCGGCCATGCCCATCTGGTGAAAGCGCTCCGGATAGGCCTGCGCGAACAGGTGCAGGTCGGTGTACTTGGCCTGGTCGGCCGTCATGCCAACGACTTCCGGGCGCTGGGCGCCCAACTCGACCAGTGCCTTGCCGAAGGGCGCAGCCTTGACGCGCTGCCCTTCGGAGGCGATCGAGGCGATCATCGCCGAGGTGGTCAGGCGCGGCTTCTTTTTCTCCGCAACAACGGTGTTCATGCGAGGGCTCCTTCGGGTTGCTTGGTGGCCGACCAGCTGTCGTCCAGGATTTGCAGCGCTTGCTGCCATTCAGGGGGGTCGACGCGGATGAAATGGTTCTTCTCGCGCTGCTCGAGGAAGGGCACGCCCTTGCCCATCAAGGTGTCGAACAGGATTACGCGCGGCTTTGCTTCAGCCAAATCGCGCGCGTTGTCGAAAGCCTTCAACACGGCCGGCAGGTCGTTGCCGTCCACGCGTTGCACGTCCCATCCGAAAGCCGCCCACTTGTCGGCCAGCGGCTCGAAGCCGAGTACCTTGCTGGAGGGACCATCGGCCTGCTGGTTGTTGATGTCGACCAGGCAAATCAGGTTCGACAGCCGATGGTGCGCTGCGCCCATGGCCGCCTCCCACACCGAACCCTCGTCGAGTTCGCCGTCGGACATCGAGACGTAGACGAAGGCTGGATTCTTCTTCTGGCGCAGGCCGAGCGCCATGCCCACGGCGATCGGTAGGCCCTGGCCGAGCGAGCCGCCCGACATCTCCATGCCCGGCGTGTAGGTGGCCATGCCCGACATCGGCAGGCGGCTGTCATCGCTGCCGTAGGTCTCGAGTTCGCTCTCGTCGATGATGCCGCCCTCGATCAGCGCCGCGTAGAAAGCGATGGCGTAGTGGCCATGCGAGAGCAGGAAGCGGTCGCGGCCTTCCCACTCGGGATCGGCGGCGCGGTAGTTGAGCGCATGGCCGTAGGCCACGGCGAGCACATCGGCCCAGCCGAGGGCCTGGCCGATGTAGCCCTGGCCCTGCACCTCGCCCATGCGCAGGGCAAAGCGGCGGATGCGGTAGGCGCGCTGCGCGAGTTCGGCGTGTTGCGCGGAAGGAGGGTTGCTTGTGTTTGGCATGGTCAGAGCCGATAGAAGCGCTCGGCGTTGTGGTGGAAAAGCTTGCGGCGATCGGCAGGCGCGAAGTCGCTGGTGATCGCCTTGAAAGTGTCGAAGATGGCGTCGTAGCTGCTGTAGAGCTTGTCGACCGGGAAGTTGCTGGCGAACATGCAGCGGTCGATGCCGAAGCACTCGATGGCCGTCAGCACCCAGGGCCGGAAGTCCTCGGGCTTCCACGTGAAGTTGCCCATGCCCAGGCCCGAAATCTTGCAGGCTACGTTGGGTGCCTGCGACAGGGCTTTTATGCCGCGCTTCCAGCCTTCGAAGCCGGCGGGCGACTGGTCCACCGGCATACCGGTGTGGTTGAGGATGATCTGCTGCTCGGGGAAGGCGAGTGCGAGCTCGTAGCACTCCTGCATCTGCGGCCAGTAGATCTGCAGGTCGAAGTTGAGGTTGAACTTGCGAAGCAATGCAAAGCCGCGCCGCCAGTCGGCTTCCTGCGAGACGCCCGGCCGGTCCAAGTAGGTTTTGGCCGGGTCGGGGTCGTAGTTGAGCGACTGGCGGATGCCGCGAAAGTTGCGCGCCGTGCAATGGCGCGCCAGCAGGTCCTCGACGTCCGGCCGCGCCAAGTCCGCATAGCCGACGATGCCTTGCGGAAAGCCGCGCTCGTCTGCCAAGGCCTGCAGCCACTCAGTCTCGCCAAACGGGTTGGCCGGGTCGTAGCCCACGTCGAGGTGCACCGACTTCACCACGTTCTGGTGGCGGGTGTCGGCCAGGAAGTCATCGAGCAGGTAGCTCTTGCACAGCGGCGTGTAGTCGCCAAACGCGGCGGGCTTCACGCCGTCCTGCAACCACGGGTAGCGGTGGTTCTCCAGGTCCCACAGGTGATGATGGGGGTCGATGATGGGGAAGTTCTCTTCCATGGCCTTGACCTCGTTGCGGCAGGTCGATCAGTACGCGCCGGCAGACGGCGGGTACACGCGCTTGATGGTCTGCTGGATCTTCGGATCGGCGACGTTCTGCGTTGTCACCAGCGGCATCACGAGCGCCAGTTCGCGGGTCGTCGGCTTGCCCTTCAGCGCGTAATAGACCTGCTCAGTGGCGTCGATGCCCTGGCCGCCGGCTTCTTGCAGGAAGATGCCCTGGATGGAACCGTCACGCAGCAGCTTGATGGTCGTGGGACTGCCATCGGCGGTGACCACAGCCACCTTGCCGACCAGGTTGCGCGTCTGCAGCGCCTTGACTGCACCGGTCGCGGCTTCGTCGTACATGCCGTAGATGGCCTTCACGTCCGGATGGGCCGTAAGCAGGTCGTTGGCCTGCTGCGCGGCTTCGTTGACGGTGAGGCCGCGTGTCTGCAGCATCTGTTCGAGCGTGCATCCGTCGGCCTTGAAGGCCTCTTCGGCACCCTTGAGGTACTTCTGCGCGTTCTCACGGTCTTGCGGCAGCGAGAGCATGCCAACCTTGTTGCCGCCACGTTCCTTGGCGAGCTGGCAGACGAACTTGCCCTGCGCCTTGCCGGTCTCCAGGTTGTTGGCAGTCACCGCCGAGGTGAAGTCGGTCTGGCCCGGCTGCGGCCCGATGCCAGTGAAGGCGACCGGCACCTTCTTCTCCTTCAGGTATGCCAGCAGCGGCGGTGTGCTGGTCGAACTCACCGGGCCGATGACGATGGCGTCCACGCCCTTGGTGATGGCCGTGCGCACGTTGTCCATTTGCTTGGCCGGCGAGTTCTCGCTGGTGAACTCGACGTAGTTCATGCCCAGCTCGGCGGCCTTGGTCTTGACGCCGTAGGCGACCCACTGCCAGTAGCTGATGTCCAGCGACGGGGCGATGTAGGCCACGGTGAGTTTCTTGTCCTCCGCGTGGGCAGCGGACAGCGCCGCCACCGACACGGCGACGCACGCGACGGCGCGAACCGCCTGTAGCAACCTGGAACTGCTCTTCATGTTGATATCTCCTCTTTCAATTGCGGGTGAATGCGATGCGTGGCACCGCGTGGTGATGGCGCCTTCAGCGCCGGGTTCGACCGAGCCGGTCGATGAGTGCGGCAGCCAGAATTACTGCCCCCGTGACCGTGCCTTGCCAGAAACTGTTGATGCCGATGAGGTTCACGCCGTTCTGGATGACGGTGATCATCAAAGCGCCGAGCAGTGCCCCAACGGCCGACCCGGTGCCGCCTGCGAGGCTGGCGCCGCCGATCACGACCGCGGCGATGGCTTGCAGCATTAGGGCCGATCCGGCCGTCGCTTCGGCGTTGCTGATGTAGGAGAGGCTGAGCAAGCCGGCAAAGGACGCCAGCAGCGCCGAGGCCAGGTAGGCTGAAAAACGCACGCCGCGTACCGGGATGCCGAGCAGCCCCGCCGCCTGCGCGCTGCTGCCCACCGCGAACAGCCAGCGGCCGGCCACGACCTTGCGAAGCGTCAGCTCGACCACGATCAGCAATGCCAGGCAGAACAGCACGTGGTTGGCGACACCGGGCACCAGCGATCCGCCGTTGAGCAGCCAGTAGTCCGCATTGGGGATCGGCATCGAGTGCCCGTTGGTCACGATGAACGCCAGGCTGGCGGCGATGGCGTAGCTGATGAGCGTCGTGACGAAAGGCGCCAGTCCCACCCAGGCGACCATGAAGCCGTTGAAGGCGCCCAGCACCGCGCCGACCGCCAGCCCTGCGAGGCTGGCACTCAGCGCGCCAAAGCCATTGGCCATGGCCAGTGCAGTGACCATGCCCGTAAGCGAAAAGATCGACCCGACCGAGAGGTCGATGCCGCCCGTGATGACCACGAGCAACACGCCGATCGCCATGATCATCAGCGGCGCCGCAGCTTGCGTGATGTTGGCCAAGTTGCCCCAGCTCAGCGCGGCTGGAATGACGCCGCCAACGGCGACCTCGATCCCGACGATCGCGATCGCGATCGCGATCTCGGTGCGGTAGTCCGCGAGCCAGCGACGCCAGACGGGCTGGCCTGCCGGGGCCGTGCGGCCTGCGAAGGGGTTTGTTTCGTTCAAAGTTTTTTCCACGATGGATGTCCTCTCGTTGCCACTCTCAGCCAGCCATACCG
>JAQGLP010000210.1 GCA_028292835.1 Variovorax sp. | reverse complement strand
GGCCCGGATCTTGGCCAGCATCTCTTCTTGCGGCACCACCGCCTTGCCTGCAAAGTGGCCGCACTTCTTCGGGCTGACCTGGTCTTCCAGCTGGATCGCATTGGCGCCGGCACGCTCCAGCGTGCGGACGGTGTGGTGCACGTTGACCGCATTGCCGAAGCCGGTGTCGGCGTCGACGATGATCGGCAGGGCCACCGCATCGCGCATCGCGGCCGTGTGCTGCGCCAGGTCGCCGAGGTGCACGAAGCCGAGGTCCGGGAGGCCGTAGAAGGTGTTCGTGAGGCCGGCGCCGCTCAGGTAGACAGCGTCGAAGCGCAGCTGCTCGATCACGCGCGCGGCCAGCGCATTGGCGGCGCCCGGCACCAGCAGGCCGCGCCGCGCCTCGACCTTTTGCCGCAGCAGGGTGCCGGGGTACGGGGTTGTCATCATTCGTCCTTCATGGCGGTGGCCTTGACCACGGCGCCCAAGCGGGCGCGCTCGGCATCGACGAACTGCACGAAGGAAGCGCGGGTGCCGCCGATCGGCTCGATGCCCATCCCCTTGAGCCGCTCGGCGGTGGCCGGCGTCTTCATGGCGGCATCGATGGCGGCGCTCATCTTGTCGAGCACCGCCTCGGGCGTGCCGCGCGGCGCGTGCACGCCGGCCCAGTGCGCGATGCGCAGCTCCGGGAAGCCCTGCTCCGTCGCCGTGGAGAGCTGCGGGTAGGCCGAGATGCGGGTCGTCCAGGTGTCGGCCAGCGCCTTCAGCTTGCCGCTCTTGAGGTAGGGCAAGGCCACGATGCTCGCCTCCGAGGTCGCCTCGACCTGGTGGCCCAGCACCGCGGTGATCGACTCCGAGCCGCTCTTGTAGGGCACCACGTCGAGCTTGGCGCCGTACTTCGTCTCGAGCACGCCTTCGACGAAGTGCGGCGTGCTGCCGGTGCCCGCGGTGGCCCAGTGGAAGCCCGCCCCGGTCTTGGAGGCGGCGACGAACTCCTTGAGGTCCTTGTAGGGCGCATCGGCCGGCACCAGGATCACCGAGGGCGCCAGGCCGATCATGGCCACCGGCACCAGGTCGCCGTCCTTGTAGGGCAGGCTCTTCTTGATCATGCTGTTGGAGATCACCCCGGCCGCGCTCACGAGGAAGGTATAGCCGTCGGGCGCGCTCTTGGCGACGATGTCCGCGCCCAGCGTGGCGCCGGCGCCGGGCTTGTTGTCGATCACGATCGGCTGGCCGAGCGCCTTGGAGGCACCTTCGGCCGCGGCGCGGGCCATCAGGTCGTTGGCACCGCCGGCCGAGAACGGCACGACGAGACGGATCGGCTTGGTGGGCCAGCTCTGGGCGGCCGCGCCCCCGCATGCGAGGGCGCCGGCGAGGCCGAGCAGGGCAAGACGAACAGGAAAATGCATGGCGATGTCTCCGGAGCGATGGTTTTGGAGCCGCAAGCGGCTGGTAGCAAGTATCGACACGCTTCGCACCCATGGGAACGTCGTTTCGGGTTGCTTTTGCATAAGTGCGGCTTATGACAGCGCGCCGTGCAGGACCACGGCCGCCGAACGCAGCACCGGCGCCGGCGCGGCGCCGGGCGGCATCAGGAAGGCTCGCACCCGCTGCGGAACCACCCCGGTCAGGCGTCTGACACGCCGGCCTTCTTGTTCATCCCTTGCAGCAAGGTCCCGATCAGGTCGATCGGCAACGGGAACACGATGGTCGAATTCTTGTCGGCGGCGATCACGGTGAGCGTCTCCAGGCAGCGCAGCTGCAGCGCCTGCGGGTGGCGCGCCAGGATCTCGGCCGCCTCGGCCAGCTTGACGGAGGCCTGCAGCTCGCCCTCGGCGTGGATCACCTTGGCGCGCCGCTCGCGCTCGGCCTCGGCCTGCCGCGCGATCGCGCGCACCATGTTCTCGTTGAGGTCCACGTGCTTGATCTCGACGTTGGTGACCTTGATGCCCAAGGCGTCGGTCTGCGCCTCGAGGATCTTCTGGATGTCGAGGTTGAGGCGCTCGCGCTCGGACAGCAGTTCGTCGAGTTCGTGCTTGCCGAGCACCGCGCGCAGCGTGGTCTGCGCCAGCTGGCTGGTGGCCTCGAAGTAGCGCTCGACCTGGATGATCGCGCGCTCGGGATCGACCACGCGGAAGTAGAGCACCGCGTTCACCTTGACCGACACGTTGTCGCGGGTGATCACATCCTGGCTCGGGATGTCCAGCACCATGACCCGCAGGCCGACCCGGACCATCTGCTGGATGCCGGGGATGAGGATCACCAGCCCGGGCCCCTTGACGCTCCAGAACCGGCCCAGCTGGAACACTACCCCGCGCTCGTACTCGCGCAGGATGCGCAGCGACGCCCCCGCGAGCAGCAGCGCCAGAACGACCAACAACCCCACGACGCTGAAACTGAACCACATGGTCATGCCCCTTCCCCGGTTGACGGCCGCTCGCTTGCGCTCACCTGCAGGACGTTGCCGCGCACGCCCGTGACGCGGATCGGCCGGCCGGCGCGCAGGTCGCCGCTGGCCTGCACCTTCCAGTAGTCGCCCCGGACCCGGGCCCAGCCCTGGCCGCCCGAAAACTCGACCAGTTCGCCGGTCGCCCCGAGCAAGGTCGAGACACCGCTCACGACCGGGCGCCGGCGCGACCGGGCGGCCAGGCCGGCCACCCCCAGGATGAACGCCGCCGAGACCGCGCTCATCAGCGCGATCAGCCAGTAGGGGATGGCGAAGCCCGGCGTCTGGGTGTCGATCAGCAGCACCGCGCCGATCGCGAAGGCGCCGATCCCGCCCACGCCCAGGGCGCCGGAACTCGGCACGAACGCCTCGGCAATGAGGAATCCCAGGCCCAGCAGGATCAGGCCGAGCCCGGCATAGCTGAACGGCAGCATCTGCAGCCCGAAGAGCGCCAGCGTCAGGCTGATCGCGCCGACCACGCCCGGCAGGATGAAGCCGGGGCTCGAGAACTCGACCAGCAGCCCGAAGACGCCGACCAGCAGCAGCAGCAGGGCCAGGCTCGGATCGGTGATGAACGCCAGCAGCCGGTCGCGCCAGTCCGGCACGAAGCCCAGCACCTGCGCGCCCCGCGTGGCCAGCCGCAGCGTGCCGGCGGGGGTCGCGACTTCGCGTCCGTCCACCTGCCGCAGCAGGTCCGGGACGTCGCGCGCGACCAGCGTGATGACGTTTTTTTGCAGCGCCTCGGCGGCCGACAGGCTGACCGACTGGCGCACCGCCTGCTCGGCCCATTCCGCGTTGCGCCCGCGCAGCTGCGCCAGGCTGCGGATGTAGGCCGAGGCATCGGCCAGGTGCTTGGCGGTCATGACGTCGGCCGGCGCTTCGGCGGCGTCCTTTCCCGGGACGGAGGGCCGCCCGGCCGGGGCGGCCGCTGGCGCCGTCCCGCCGAGGGGCACCGGCGTGGCCGCCCCGAGATTGGACGCCGGCGCCATGGCGGCGATCTGGCTGGCGTAGAGGATGTAGGTGCCGGCGCTGGCGGCGCGCGCGCCGTCGGGCGCGACGAACGCCGCCACCGGCACGCGGGAGGCGAGGATGTCCCGGATGATGACGCGCATCGAGGTCTCCAGCCCGCCGGGCGTGTCGATGCGCAGCACCGCGAGCTGCGCGCCCCGCGCGGCCGCGAAGGCCAGCCCGCGCCGCACATA
>JAQGLP010000205.1 GCA_028292835.1 Variovorax sp. | reverse complement strand
AGCTGCAGCGTCCCGGCGGCCGGCGGCTGACGGCGGGCGAGTTCCTGCGCGGCTTCGAGCTGAAGCCCGGCCAGGTCCTCGGCCGGTAGCCCGCCGCGCGCCAGGCGATGTTCTTCCTGCCCTCGGTGCGACGGCACCCGCAGTTCCGCGAAGGCGCGCGCGACATGGCGCCGATGGCGCTCGGCCTCGGGGCCTGGGCGCTGATGACGGGCGTGGCCATGGTGCAGTCCGGCATGAGCACGGTCGAGGCGGTGGCGATGACGCTGCTGGTCTACGCCGGCAGCGCGCAACTCGCCGCCATCCCCCTGCTGGCGGCGAGCGCTCCGGCCTGGGTCATCCTGGCCACGGGGTTTTGCGTCAACCTGCGCTTCGTCGTGTTCAGCCTGCACCTGCGGCCCTACCTGATGCACCTGCCGCGCTGGCGCCGGCTGGTCGACGGCTACCTGACGGCCGACCTGAGCTACGTGGTGTTCACCCGCCACCACCCCGTGCCCGCCACGGACGCGGCCGGCCGGGTGGCGCAGGAAGCCTACCTGCTGGGGGGATGCGCCGTCACCTGGGCGTCGTGGATGGGCCTCAGCCTGCTCGGCGTGGCGCTGGCCAACTTCATTCCGCTGGCCTGGGGGCTGGGGTTCGCTGGCGTGCTGGCGCTGATCGGGGTGCTGTGCTCGATGGCCACCTCGCGGCTGCGCGCGCTGGCGGTGCTGATCGCCGGCGCGACCGCGGTGGCGGCGTACGCGCTGCCGCTCAAGCTCAACATCGTGGTCGGCATCGGGGTGGCGGTGCTGCTGTGCTTCTGGACCGAAAAACAGCTCGGCCTGGCGCCGGACGCGGAGGATTGATGGCTGCAACGACCGACGCGTGGACGCTGGCGGTGATCGTCGGGCTGGCGGCGATCTCGGTGCTGACGCGCTGCTTCTTCTTCATCCTCGACCGGCCCTGGGGCTTTCCGGGCTGGGCGCATCGCGCGCTGCACTACGCGCCGGTGGCAGCGCTGGCGGTGGTGATCGTGCCGGAGATTGTCATGACGCAGGGCGCGCTGATCGCGACCTGGCGTGACGCGCGGCTGTACGGCGCGGTGGCCGGAGCGGCGTACTATTTCTGGCGCCGCGGCGTGCTCGGCACCATTTTGGCCGGCATGGCGGTGTACCTGCCGCTGCACCTGATGCTGCGCTGGTAGCGCGCCGCGGACAAATCGAGGCGGTCCGGCGCCCGGGCGTCCCTAGAATGGCCGATTCCTTCAGAAAGGCCTTTTCTTCCATGAATGTTCTCCGTTTTTCCGATCTGTGCGCACAAGGCAAGCTGGCCGGCCAGCGCGTGTTCATCCGCGCCGACCTCAACGTGCCGCTGGACGACCAGGGCCGCATCACCGAGGACACGCGCATCCGCGCCTCGGTGCCCTGCATCCGCGAGGCGCTCGACGCCGGCGCCGCCGTCATGGTGACCTCGCACCTGGGCCGTCCGACCGAGGGCGAATTCAAGCCGGCCGACTCGCTGGCGCCAGTGGCGGCGCGGCTGGGCGAGCTGCTGGGGCGCGAGGTGCCGCTGGTGTCGGGCTGGACCGACGGCGTCGAGGTCGCGCCCGGGCAGCTCGTGCTGCTGGAGAACTGCCGCCTCAACAAGGGCGAGAAAAAGAACGACCCGGCGCTGGCCCGGAAGATGGCCGCGCTGTGCGACGTCTACGTGAACGACGCCTTCGGCACCGCGCACCGCGCCGAGGCCTCGACCTACGGCATCGCCGAGTACGCCCCGGTGGCCTGCGCCGGCCCGCTGCTGGACGCCGAGATTGACGCCATCACGCGCGCCCTGAGGAACCCGAAGCGCCCGCTGGTGGCGATCGTCGCGGGCTCCAAGGTCTCGACCAAGCTGACCATCCTGAAGAGCCTGGCCGACAAGGTCGACCAGCTGATCGTGGGCGGCGGCATCGCCAATACCTTCATGCTGGCCGCGGGCCTTCCGATCGGCAAGTCGCTGGCCGAGCCCGACCTGCTGGACGATGCGAGGGCCGTGATCGAGGCCATGCGCGCGCGCGGCGCGGCGGTGCCGATCCCGGTCGATGTCGTCGTGGCCCAGCGCTTCGCCGCCGATGCGCCGGCCACCGTGAAGGCCGCGGCCGACGTGGCCGAGGACGACCTGATCCTCGACATCGGCCCGCGGACCGCCGCGCAGCTGGCCGAGCAGTTGCGCCAGGCCGGCACCATCGTGTGGAACGGCCCGGTCGGCGTGTTCGAGTTCGAGGCGTTCAGCCACGGCACGGAGACGATCGCGCGGGCCATCGCCGACAGGGACGCGTTTTCGATCGCGGGCGGCGGCGACACGCTGGCGGCGATCGCCAAGTACGGCATCGAGGAGCGGATCGGCTATATCTCGACCGGCGGCGGCGCCTTCCTGGAAATCCTCGAAGGCAAGACCCTGCCGGCGTTCGAGATCCTGGCGCGCCGTGCCACGGCCTGACGCTATCGATAACGTAGCACCAAGCGCCCGCGCCGCAAGCGGTGACGGGCCTTTTGGTACGGCACGGAAACGGGCGCCCTATCGTCGGGGCGCAAAATTGCATACAGTACCGAATACAAAAGGACACTTCCCATGAGCACCATCCGCCCGCCCCGCCACGCCACCAAGATCGTCGCCACGCTAGGGCCTGCCACCAACACGCCGCAGCTGCTGGAGCAGCTGATCTTGAACCGCGTCAGCGTGGTGCGCCTGAACTTCAGCCACGGCAAGGCGCAGGACCACATCGACCGCGCCATGATGGTGCGCGACGCCGCGCGCCGCGTCGGGCGCGAGGTGGCCATCATGGCCGACCTGCAGGGCCCGAAGATCCGCGTCGGCAAGTTCACCGAGGGCAAGCTCTGGCTGGAGCCGGGCGCGAAGTTCGTGCTCGACGGCGCGCGCACCGAGTTGGGCGACGTCGACGCGGTCGGCCTCGACTACAAGGACCTGCCGCGCGACGTGCGCCCGGGCGACCGGCTGCTGCTCAACGATGGCCTGATCGTGCTGGTGGTCGACGCGGTCAAGGGCGAGGCGGTCCACACCACCGTGGTGCTGGGCGGCGAGCTGTCCAACAACAAGGGCATCAACAAGCAGGGCGGCGGCCTGACGGCCCCGGCGCTCACCGCCAAGGACATGGAAGACATCAAGACCGCGATGAGCTTCCAGGCCGACTACGTGGCCGTGAGCTTCCCGAAGAACGCCACCGACATGGAAATGGCGCGGCAACTCTGCAACATCGCCGCCGCCGAATTCGGCCACAAGCCGGGGCTGATCGCCAAGATCGAGCGCGCCGAGGCGATTCCGCTGCTCGAGGAGATCATGAACGCCAGCGACGGCATCATGGTGGCCCGCGGCGACCTGGCGGTGGAAGTGGGCAACGCGGCGGTGCCGGCGCTGCAGAAAAAGATGATCCGCATGGCGCGCGAGATGGACAAGGTCGTCATCACCGCCACGCAGATGATGGAGTCGATGATCACCAACCCGGTGCCCACGCGCGCCGAGGTGAGCGACGTGGCCAACGCGGTGCTCGACGGCACCGACGCCGTCATGCTCTCGGCCGAGACCGCCTCGGGCAAGTACCCGCTGGAGACCGTGCAGGAAATGAGCCGCATCTGCGAGGCCGCCGAGGCGGCCCAGGACGAGCAGCTCGACGCCGACTTCAGCGGCCGCAAGTACACCCGCATCGACCAGTCGATCGCGATGGGCGCGCTCTTCACCGCCAACCAGCTGGGCGCCAAGGCGATCGTGGCGCTGACCGAGTCGGGATCGACGCCGCTGTGGATGAGCCGCCACCGCGCGCACATCCCGATGTACGCGCTGACCTCGCGCCTGGCGACGCAACGCCGGATGGCGCTCTACCGCAACGTGCGCCCGCTGCTGATGGACTCCGAGATGGACCGCGACACGGCGCTGGCACAGGCCGAGACGCACCTGAAGAAGCGCGGCATCGTGCAGACGGGCGATGTCTACGCCATCACCTGCGGCGAGCCCATGGGCGCGCCGGGCGGCACCAACATGCTCAAGATCTGCCAGGTCGGCTGAGTTCGCCCCAGGCTGTGCGCACTGCGGGTCGCTTCTCCGAAACCGGTGCGCCACAGCGCGCGTACAGCCTGGATGAAGCTCGCTCCGGTACCTGCGTTGCGCCGTGCATCTCTCGCGGCGATGGCCTTGGTCGGCGTCGCCCTCGCCGGTTGTTCGCCCGTCACGCTATTGAATGCCCTGGTGCCCGACGGCACCTACCGCTTCGAAGGCGATCTGGCCTATGGCAACGCGCCGCGCCAGCGCCTCGACGTCTACCGGCCCTTGCCTTCGGCGGCGACGAACGCGGCCCCGCCCCTCGTGGTGTTTTTCTTCGGCGGCACCTGGAGCCAGGGCGGGCGCGCCAGCTTCAGGTTCGTCGGCGAGGCACTGGCCGCGCGCGGCGCCGTGGTGGTGATCCCCGACTACGGCCTGTCGCCCGTCTTCCGGTACCCGGTGTTCGTGCGCGACAGCGCGCTCGCCGTCAAATGGGCGATCGACCACGCGGCGAGCCTGGGCGCCAACCCGCGGCAGGTCTACGTCATGGGCCACAGCTCGGGCGCCTACAACGCCGCGATGGTGGCGCTCGACGCGCGCTGGCTGGGCGAACTGGGCGCCAGCCCGGCAGGGCTGGCCGGATGGATCGGGCTGGCCGGTCCCTACGACTTCCTGCCGATCGAGGACCCGCAGGCGCGGGTCGCCTTCGACTGGCCGCGCACGCCGCCCGATTCTCAGCCGATGGCGCACGTCTCCGCCGCCTCGCCCCAGGCGCTGCTGATGGCCGCCCGCAAGGACGGGACGGTCAACCCGGTGCGCAACACCGAACAGATGGCCGAGCGCCTGCGCGCGGCGGGCGTGCCGGTGCGGCTGCGCGAGTTCGACGACCTGGGCCACGTCACGCTGATCGGCGCGGTGGCCCGGCCGCTGCAATGGATCGGCGGGCCGGTCACGCCGCCGTTGCTGGATTTTCTGGGGCTTTCGCCGACGCTTTCCGGCCCGGGCGCTCGGTAGAATCGAAAGCAGTACATCCGGCGCCCGCTTCCTCCTGCCGAGGAAGCCGCCGGGCCGGTTTTTCTTTACTCCGCGAGGTATCTCCATGGCACTTGTCTCGATGCGCGAACTGCTGGACCACGCCGCCGCCAACGGCTACGGCATTCCGGCTTTCAACGTCAACAACCTCGAACAGGTGCAGGCCGTCATGTCGGCCGCCAGCGAGGTCGATGCCCCCGTCATCCTGCAGGCCAGCGCCGGCGCCCGCAAGTACGCCGGCGAGCCCTTCATCAAGCACCTGATCGAGGCCGCCATCGAGAGCTGGCCCAGGGTGCCGCTGGTGATGCACCAGGACCATGGCCAAAGCCCCGACGTGTGCCGGGGCGCCATCGACCTGGGCTTTTCCTCCGTCATGATGGACGGCTCGCTGCAGGCCGACGGCAAGACCATCGCCAGCTACGACTACAACGTCGAGGTGACCAAGAAGGTGGCCGACATGGCGCACCGCGTGGGCGTCACGGTCGAGGGCGAACTCGGCTGCCTGGGCTCGCTCGAGACCATGAAGGGCGACAAGGAAGACGGCCACGGCACCGAGGCCACCATGACCATGGACCAGCTCCTGACCGATCCCGAGCAGGCCGCCGACTTCGTCAAGCGCACGCAGATCGACGCGCTGGCCATTGCCATCGGCACCAGCCACGGTGCCTACAAGTTCACGCGCAAGCCCACCGGCGACATCCTGGCGATCAACCGCATCAAGGAAATCCACCGCCGCATCCCGAACACCCACCTGGTGATGCACGGCAGCTCCAGCGTGCCCCAGGACCTGCTGGCCGAGATCCGCCAGTACGGCGGCGCCATGAAGGAAACCTACGGCGTGCCGGTCGAGGAAATCCAGGACGCCATCAAGCACGGCGTGCGCAAGATCAACATCGACACCGACATCCGTCTGGCGATGACGGCGGCGATCCGCAAGTTCTTCGTCGAGAATCCCGAGAAGTTCGACCCGCGCGACTACCTGAAGCCGGCGCGCGAGGCCGCCAAGGCGATTTGCAAACAACGCTACCTGCAGTTCGGCTGCGAAGGCCAGGGCAGCCGGATCAAGGGCGATTCGCTGCAGGTCGTGGCCGCGCGCTACGCCCGCGGCGAACTGGCGCAGGCCGTGGTCTAAGCCGCGCGGCGCTACCGCCTCTCCGGCAAACCGGCCACCGCTCGCGGTGGCTTTTTTACGGGCCGGCGCGCAGCAGCGCGCAGGACGCACAATCTCCACCGCGACTCCCATTGTTCTTCGACACCGCCATGACCACCGTCCACACATCCTCTCTCCACAGCCTGCCGCTGCTCGCGCGCGGCAAGGTGCGCGACAACTACGCGGTGGGCAGCGACCGCATCCTGATGGTGGCGAGCGACCGCCTCTCCGCCTTCGACGTCATCATGGGAGAGCCGATTCCCGGCAAGGGCGAGATCCTCACGCGGATGGCGCTGTGGTGGTTCGAGCGCCTCGCGCGCCTGTGCCCCAACCACCTGACCGGCGAGGCGCCCGAGGGCGTGGTCGCGCCCGACGAGGTGGCGCAGGTGCGGGACCGCTCGATGCTGGTCAAGCGACTCGCGCCCATCCCGGTCGAGGCCGTGGTGCGCGGCTACCTGGTGGGCAGCGGATGGCAGGAGTACCAGCAGAACCAGGCGGTGTGCGGCGTGCCGCTGCCCGAGGGCCTGGGGCTCGCGAGCAAGCTGCCGCGCCCGATCTTCACGCCGGCGGCCAAGGCGCAGGCCGGCGAGCACGATGAAAACATCAGCTACGACCGGGTGGTGGAGATCGTCGGACCGCAGCTCGCGCAGCAGATCCGCGAGACCAGCATTGCGCTCTACGAGACGGCCGCCGGCATCGCGCTGGCCCAGGGCCTGATCATTGCCGACACGAAGTTCGAATTCGGGCTGGACGAGGCCGGAACGCTGGTGCTGATGGACGAGGTGTTGACGCCCGACAGCTCGCGCTACTGGCCCATCGAGGGCTACGAGGCCGCGCTCGCCGCAGGCGTCAATCCGCCGAGCTACGACAAGCAATTCGTGCGCGACTGGCTCGAAGCCACCCGCATCAACGGCAAGCCCTGGGACAAGACCCCGCCCGCGCCGCGCCTGCCGGCCGAGGTGATCGAGAAGACCGCGGCCAAGTACCAGCAGGCGCTGGAGAGGCTGACGGGCTGAGCCCGGTGCCTCTCGGGAGTACGGAGAGCGTCAGGGCGCCTTGCGCAGCCCGAGCTCGAGCACCGCCAGCGGCAGCGACCGGCTGTCGAGCAGCGTGAGCTGCTCACCCTTCAGGTCGAAGCCGGCGGTGGCCTCGAGCACCGCCACGAAGCGCGTCTCGACCGCCATGCGCGCCGTATCGGCGCAGGCCATGCGGGTCGAGGCGACGGGGCCGATGCGCAGCGCGTGGCCCTCGCGGCGGTAGCCGCCCGACAGGCGGTTGCAGCCTCCCAGGCCGCTGATCTGCCGTCGTTCGGCGTCGAACTGCAGGTGCGGCTCGGCCTGGCTGTCGATGCTGGCCAGGGCGACCGGGCGGCCGTCGAGCTGCACCAGGCGCCAGGGCGTGCCCTCGAGCGGCTCGTCGAGACTCACGCTGGCGCAGCCGGCCGTGAGCGCGAGGCTGGCACCGGCCAGCCCCAGCAGGCCAGCGGCGAAGCGCGCGCGTTGACGAAGCACGGGCGGGAGGGCGGCATGCGGCATGGGAATCCTTCGGACAGGCATTGCGCGATGCCCGGATCGTATGCGAGCCGCGCCCGTGCCGTCTTCAGCTCAGGATGATGCTGCTCAGGCGCCGGCGGTAGGTGGCCACGGTCGGGTCGTCGGGCGGGATCTGGCCGTCGGCCACCTTCACCTTCGGCGGCTCGATGATCTCCAGGATCGCCACACAGGTCTTGCGCGCCAGCTCGTCGCTCCAGGCCTTGTCGCGCATCAGGATTTCGAGCAGCTCGTCCATGGCGGCGGTCCATTGCTGCTGAGCCATCAGCACGCGGGCGCGGTCGAAACGGGCCTGGAAGTCGCGCTTGTTGGCCGCGATCCTGGCGTCGAATTCGGCCGCGTCGCGCGCCGTGCCCGCGACGGGAGCCGCGAAATCGATGGCGTCCATCCAGCGCTGCAGGGCATCGAAGCGGCGCACCAGCGCGGTTTTGCCGATTACCGGCGCGAAGGCCACCTTGGCGTCGTCGTGGCGGCCTGCCTGCAGCAGCAGCTTGACGTAATCGAAGCGCGCGGCGTCGTTGGCCGGGTCGGCGACGACGGCCTGCCGCAGTTGCTCCAGGGCGCCTTCGGTGTCGCCCTCGGCCAGGGGATCGGGCGCGGCGGCTTCCAGGCCCTCGTCCTCGTCCTCCAGCGCGGGCGGCGCCACGTGCTTGTCGAGGAAGGCGCGGATCTCGGCCGCCGGAATGGCGCCGACGAAGCCGTCCACCGGCTGGCCGTCCTTGAACATGACGCAAAACGGGATGCTGCGCACGCCGAACATCTGCGAGAGCTGCTGCGAGACCTGCGGGATCTTGTCGGCGTCGAGCTTGGCCAGGGTGAAGCGCCCGGCGTACTCGGTCTCCAGCTTTTCGAGCACGGGCCCGAGCTGCTTGCACGGGCCGCACCATTCGGCCCAGATGTCCAGCAGCACGGGCGTGGTCATCGAGCCGTCGACCAGTTCGGTCTGAAGGTTTTCGAGAGTGATGTCGATCATCGGGTCAAGCTGAGGGTGAAACGTAAAATTGGAACCATGAACGATGTAAATCCAGCGGGCGTCCGAGGCGGCGTCCAGGTCGGTGTGGTGATGGGCTCGGACTCCGACTGGGAGACGATGCGCCATGCCGTGGAGATTCTCCAGCAATTTGGCATTGCCCACGAAACGCGGGTGGTCTCGGCGCACCGCATGCCCGACGCGCTCTTTGCCTATGCCGAGAGCGCGGCCTCGCGCGGGCTCGGCGCCATCATCGCCGGCGCCGGCGGCGCGGCCCACCTGCCGGGCATGCTGGCGGCCAAGACCGCCGTGCCGGTGCTCGGCGTGCCGGTGGCGAGCCGCCATCTCCAGGGCGTCGATTCGCTCTACAGCATCGTGCAGATGCCCAGGGGCGTGCCGGTGGCGACCTTTGCCATCGGCGCGGCCGGCGCGTCCAACGCGGCGCTGTTCGCGGTGGCGATGCGGGCGGTGGGCGATCCGGTACTGGCCGCGCGGCTCGACGCCTTTCGCGCCCGGCAGACGGCCGCGGCCGAGGCGATGACGCTGCCGCCGGCGGTCGCCCAGCCGGATGCGGGAGCCGCGCGATGAGCCCGCTCCTTCCCGGCGCCACGCTCGGCGTGCTGGGCGGCGGCCAGCTCGGGCGCATGTTCGTGCACGCCGCCCAGCGCATGGGCTACTTCACGGCGGTGCTCGACCCGGAGGCCGACAGCCCGGCCGGGCGCATCAGCCACCACTTCGTCCAGGCCGACTACCTCGACATCGACGGGCTGGCGCGGCTGGCCGGGCTGTCGGGCGCCATCACGACCGAGTTCGAGAACGTGCCGGCGCAGGCGCTCGACAACCTCGCCGTGGCGCGGCGCGTGGCCCCGGCGGCGCAGGCGGTGGCCATCGCGCAGGACCGCATCGCCGAGAAGGCGCATTTCAAGCGCTGCGGCGTGGTGTGCGCGCCCTATGCGGTCATCGGCACCGAGACCGATCTGGCGGCCGTGAGCGCCGCGCTGCTGCCGGGCATCCTCAAGACGGCGCGCCTGGGCTACGACGGCAAGGGCCAGCGGCGGGTGAGCGACCGCGCCGAGCTGGCCGCCGCCTGGGCCGAACTGGGCGAGGTCGCCTGCGTGCTCGAAAAGCTGCTGCCGCTCGCCTTCGAGTGCTCGGTGATCGTGGCGCGCGGCCAGGACGGGCAGGTCGTGCACTTCCCGCCGCAGCGCAACACCCACCGGGACGGCATCCTTGCCGTCACCGAGGCCTATGCGCAAAACATGCCTTCAGCACAGGCGCAGCGGGCGGTGGAGGCCGCGAAATCGATCGCGGAAGGGCTGGACTACGTCGGCGTGCTGTGCGTCGAGTTCTTTGTGCTGGACAACGGCGTGCTGGTGGTCAACGAGATGGCGCCACGCCCGCACAACAGCGGCCACTGGACGCAGGACGGCTGCGACGTGTCGCAGTTCGAACTGCAGGTGCGCACGCTCGCCGGCCTGCCGCTCACCCCGCCGCGCCAGCACAGCCCGACCGTCATGCTCAACCTGCTGGGCGACCTGTGGTTCGCGCCGCGGGAGGCAGCGCAGGCGATCGGCGCCGAGCCGGCCAGCCAGCCGGCGGCCGCCGACACCCCGGCCGAGCCGCCCTGGGAGGCGGTGCTGGCGCTGCCCGGCGCGCACCTGCACCTGTACGGCAAGGCCGAGGCCCGGCGCGGCCGCAAGATGGGGCACTTGAACATCACCGGGGCCGACCGGGAGGTGGTGCGCGCCACGGCGCGGCACGCCGCTGCACTGCTCGGGTTGCCGCTGGAACTGTCTTCCTGAACCCGGCCGGAGTGCGCATCCCATGATTCTCGATGGCCAGTCGCCCGACGCGATCAGCGAGGCGGCCGACGCGCTGCACGCCGGCCGCCTGGTCGCGTTTCCGACCGAGACGGTCTACGGCCTGGGCGCCGACGCCACCAGCGACGCCGCCGTGGCGGGCATCTTCGCCGCCAAGGGCCGCCCGGGCGACCATCCGCTGATCGTGCACATCGCGGCGGACGACGCCGCCCACCCGGCGCGCCTGGCCGAGGCGCTCGACCGCTTTGCCGGGCC
>JAQGLP010000200.1 GCA_028292835.1 Variovorax sp. | reverse complement strand
GTCGAGTTCGCAGACCACGGCCGCCAGGTCGCGCAGGCTCGGCGCACGCACGCGCAGGCCGGCCACGTCGATGCCGCGTGCCGTGTCTTCCGGGACTTCCGGCTGCAGCAGCCCGGGCACGCTCAACGCCAGTGCGAGCCGCTCGCCGCAGCGTTCGCAATCGACATGGCATGGAATGCGCGCGCCGAAACTCGCCTCGTGCAAGCGCAGCAGGCTGGCCGTGACGGCGCCGAGCGGAAGGTCTGCGATCCTGCCGGCCGGCACATCCGGCCGCGCCCAGGCGCACAACAGCGCGCTGCGGTCGAGCGCATGGCGGCCCGCGCCCCGCTCCCAGAGCGCGAGCAGGTCGGAGGCCCCGAGCGCCCGCATGGCCGTGCCCGGTTCAGTTGGCCGGCTCGGTGAAGGTCGGCTCGGACGGCTCGACCACGTCGACGTCGCGTTCCCAGCCCTCGTTCTCCAGCTTCAGGTGCTGGATCGCGATCGCGCCGGCGTTGGCGTCCAGATCGGGCAGCGCCTGGTACTCCGACACCCAGCAGCGGTACACCTTGTAGGCGATCGCGAGTTGTCCAGCCTCGTTGTAGACCTCGATGATCAGGTCCTTGCGGAAGTCCTTGAGCGAGACCTCGGCGCCGAGGCCCGAGCCGAAGTTCCAGACCTTGTTGGCCCACTTCTCGAACTCGGTGTCGTGCGTCACGCCGCGCTCGAGCGTGATCGCGTCGTACTTGGTACGCGCGGGCGACTTGCGCGTGCTTGACGGGTCGCCGCCCTCGCGGTGCTCGACCACGTCGGTGCTGCGCTTCAGCGCGCCGACCTTGGAGACACCGGCGACAAAGCGGCCGTCCCACTTGACGCGGAACTTGAAGTTCTTGTACGGGTCCAGGCGCTGCCCGTTGACGCTGAACTGAGCCATGGCGAAGTCCTTCTTTTCCGGTGGAGTCAGGTGGGGATCTGGCCGGCCATCTGCTGGATGCGGATCACAACGAACTCGGCCGGCTTCAGCGGGGCAAAACCGACGATCACGTTCAGGATGCCGAGGTTGATGTCGCTCTGGGTCGTCGTCTGGCTGTCGCACTTGACGAAGTAGGCGTCGCGCGCGGTCGCGCCCTGGAACGCGCCCTGGCGGAACAGGCCCTGCATGAACGCGCCGACGTTGAGCCGCACCTGCGCCCAGAGCGGCTCGTCGTTGGGCTCGAACACCACCCACTGCGTGCCGCGATAGAGGCTTTCTTCGAGGAACAGCGCCAGGCGCCGCACCGGCAGGTACTTGTACTCGTCGGCGCTCGCGTCGGCGCCGCGCAGGGTGCGCGCGCCCCAGACGATGCGGCCGTTGACGCCGAAGGAGCGCAGGCAGTTGATGCCCAGCGGATTCAGCTCCCCGTTCTCCAGGTCGTTGAGGTTGACCTGCAGGTCCTGTACGCCGTTGAGCGCGGCGTCGAGCCCGGCCGGCGCTTTCCAGACACCGCGCGAGACATCGGTGCGTGCGATGACGCCGGCGACGATGCCGCTCGGCACGAAGGTATCGACGCGGCTGTCGCGCAGCGGATCGACCATGCGCACGCAGGGAAAGTAGAGCGCCGCGTTGCGCGCATCCGCACCAGTCAGGTTGAGATCGTTGCGGCCATTGATCGCGTTGTCGATCGCGCTGCTGATCGACGCGCCCCACGAGGGGTCGGGATCGACCAGCAGCATCGCGCGCCGCTCGACACACAGCGTCAGCGCGGCCTGGTAGATGGCGGCCGAGGCGGGCGTGTAGCTCGACGGCAGGCTGCCGATGTCGCGCGACAGCGGCGGGATGCACAGCAGGTTGAACAGGTCGGCGCGGTTGAGCGCGTAGAGGCCGGTCTTCGGTCCCTGCTCGCCGATCACGTCCTTGTCCTGCAGCGGCCCGCCGTCGGAGCCGCTGTGGGCGTCCGCATCGACCCAGGTCACCGTGCGCGTCGAGCCATGCAGGCTGACGGTCGATTGCGGCCTGAGGCCGGGCATCGCGGCGACCACGCGCACATAGGCCGATTCGCGCTCCAGCACCCGTGGCAGGAAGCGCGGGTCGGCGGGATCGGTGGAGACCGAGCCGAAGTTCTCGACGACGAACTCGTCGCGCCCGATTCGCGGCCGGTAGCGCACCGCCAGGTTGAAGCGGTGTTCGTTGGTCGACGGGGGCGAGGTGCGCGGCAGCGCGCGGTCGGTGTCGTGGTCCACCGCAGCGCCGAGCCGGTTGCCCCAGGCTCCGGCGCTCGACGCATCCAGCACCAGGTCCGCCGCCGGGCTGCCGCTGCCCGTCAGCCTGATCGTCGCGGTGCGCGCGTCCGCATGCGCGACCCGCACGACCAGGGCCATCGTGCCGCCGTTCAGGTAGAAGTCGCGCACCGCATAGCTCATCGGGCAGGCCAGGTCGACGCCCCCGAAGCGACGCTCGTAGTCCGCGTAGCTGGTGAGCATTTGAGGCTCGTCGGTGGACCCCGCGGACGCGCGCCCGACGAAGGCCGTGATCGACGTCGCGACGCCGGTGATGGTGCGCACCCCGCTGGGCACTTCCTGGATGTAGACGCCGGGATAGGTCAGTGCGGATGGCATGGGCTTCCTCCATCAAGGCCGGCCGTCAAGCCGGATCCGGATGCTTCGGACACCGCCAAGGCGATGCCCGCCGGGAAGCGGACGCTGATCCATCGCCCCTGCGGCCCTCGGGCAGAAGATCCGCCTGGACAAGGCCGCCGGAACTCACAGCGGGCACAGGCCGCCATTGATCGGGGATGGCGTGTGGGTGTGCCCCTACCACTTCGAGTGCATGGCCGGACCATGCAATTCAACACTTACAGCACACGCATCGACCTCGGCGTGTGCCGTCGCTCCCCTGCCACCCGTGTGGCCAGGCGAATGCTCTTCAAAGGAAAAACAGGATGTCTACGCTTGAAATCCCTTTTTTGCCCTTTTGAACTGCTTCGACCCGGTTCCTTCTGTGCTTGTCTCCGGCAAGGATTTTGTTAAGAAATTTGTTGTAATTAAAGTGGAAAACAGATGCAAGCGCAAGCTGTAAATCCTTGCGCGACCCGTGTTCCATGGACTGGGGCAAATGGGCTGGCAATGGGCCATTCAGCGGCTGCGTCCTTCATGAAAAACGGGGTTTCAGCGTATGGCCTGTCTATTTGTTGCGCTATTTAAAACATAGCAAGCGCTGTTGGAACGATCGGCTCCATGTCCTTGCCCGCCGCCGGGACGAATCCAGGCGCCAGGGGCGCCGAATACAATGTCCGATGCCCAGCGCGGCCCGGACCGCCCGTAAGGCTGCGCCCCGCAGCCCGGAACCGCACCCGCGGCTCGTCCTTCCATTCTTTCTCCCTACCTGTTGGAGCTGTCCTTGTTCATTTCATCCGCATTCGCCCAGAC
The DNA here is from genome assembly GCA_028292835.1 of Variovorax sp. Taxonomy (GTDB): domain Bacteria; phylum Pseudomonadota; class Gammaproteobacteria; order Burkholderiales; family Burkholderiaceae_C; genus Variovorax. The sequence continues at coordinate 2,937 of JAQGLP010000200.1, read as the reverse complement.
CGCACCGGCCGCCGGCGGCGGCGACCTGATGTCCTCGCTCGGCAGCATGCTGCCGCTGGTACTGATGTTCGTGGTGCTGTATTTCGTCATGATCCGCCCGCAGATGAAGCGCCAGAAAGAGTCGCGCGCCATGATCGAGGCGCTGGCCAAGGGCGACGAGGTCGCCACTTCGGGCGGCCTGCTCGGGCGCATCACGCGCCTGGGGGACCAGCACCTGGGCCTGGAGATAGCCAATGGCGTCGAGGTGCAGATCCAGCGCACGGCGGTGGTGCAGGTGCTGCCCAAGGGCGCCATCAAATAAGGTGAATGAAAGCGCGGGTGCCGCACGCACCACGCGTTCTTGAAGGTTGAATCGATGAACCGTTACCCGGTATGGAAGTACGCGATCATCGTGATCGTGCTGCTGGTGGGCCTTGTCTACGCCCTGCCCAATTTCTTCGGCGAGGCGCCTGCCGTGCAGGTGTCGTCGGCCAAATCGACCGTCAAGGTCGATGCCGCGACGCAGGCGCGCGTCGCCGAGGCGCTCAAGGCCGCTGGCCTGGCACCCGACAGGCTGACGCTCGACGCCACCTCGGTGCGTGCCCGCTTCACCACCACCGACGACCAGTTGAAAGCCAAGGACGCGCTGCAGCGCGCCCTGGTGCCCGACCCGGGCGATCCGCCCTACACCGTGGCGCTCAATCTGCTGTCGCGCTCGCCCGGCTGGCTGACGGCGCTGCACGCCTTCCCGATGTACCTGGGGCTCGACCTGCGCGGCGGCGTCGACTTCCTGCTGCAGGTCGACATGAAGGGCGCCATCGACAAGAAGGCCGAGTCCTTCGCCAGCGACATCCGCGGCGCGTTGCGCGACAAGAACATCCGCGGCAGCGCGGTCAGCCGCAACGCCCAGGCCATCGAGGTGCGTTTTCGCGACGCGGCCAGCCTGGAGACCGCGCGGCGCCTGGTGGAGGACCAGTTCACCGACCTGGCGCCGGTCGCCAGCCAGGAGGGCGGCGAATTCAAGCTGGTCGCCACCATCAAGCCCGAGGCCGCGCGGCGCTTGCAGGACGCGGCGCTCAAGCAGAACATCACCACGCTGCACAACCGCATCAACGAACTCGGCGTGGCCGAGCCGGTGATCCAGCAGCAGGGCCTGGACCGCATCGTGGTGCAGCTCCCCGGCGTGCAGGACACGGCCAAGGCCAAGGACATCCTGGGGCGCACCGCGACGCTCGAGATGCGCATGGTGGACGAGACGACCGAGGGCCGCGCCGCCGAGATGGGCAGCGGCCCGGTGCCTTTCGGTTCCGAGAAATTCCTGGACCGCGAGGGCCGCTCGGTCATCGTCAAGAAGCAGGTGCTGGTCACCGGCGAGAACCTGACCGATGCGCAGCCCGGCTTCGACTCGCAGACCCAGCAGCCCAAGGTCGACCTGACCATGGACGCCAAGGGCGGGCGCATCATGCGCGATGTCAGCCGCGAGAGCTATCGCAAGCGCATGGCGATGCTGATCTTCGAGAAGGGCAAGGGCGAGGTGCTCACCGCCCCGTCGATCAACGGCGAACTCGGCAACCGCTTCCAGATCTCGGGCTCGATGAACGTGGTCGAGGCCAACGACCTGGCGCTCCTGCTGCGCGCCGGCTCGCTCGCCGCGCCGATGGAGATCATCCAGGAGCGCACCATCGGCCCGAGCCTGGGCGCCGACAACATCACCAAGGGCTTCAACAGCGTGATGTACGGCTTCGCTGCGATCATGGTGTTCATGTGCGTCTACTACGCGCTCTTCGGCGTGTTCTCGTCGATCGCGCTGGCGGTCAATCTGCTGCTGCTGGTGGCGGTGCTGTCGATGCTGCAGGCCACGCTGACGCTGCCCGGCATCGCGGCCATGGCGCTGGCCATCGGCGTGGCCATCGACTCCAACGTGCTGATCAACGAGCGGGTGCGCGAGGAGTTGCGGGGCGGCGCCTCGCCGCAGGCCGCCATCCACGCCGGCTACGACCGCGCCTGGGGCACCATCCTCGACTCCAACGTGACCACGCTGATCGCGGGCATCGCGCTGCTGGCCTTCGGCTCGGGCCCGGTGCGCGGCTTCGCGGTGGTGCACTGCATCGGCATCGTGACCTCGATGTTCTCGGCGGTGTTCTTCTCGCGCGGGCTGGTCAATTTCTGGTACGGCCGCAAGAAGAAGCTCAAGACGGTGTCGATCGGCACCGTCTGGCGGCCCAAGACCGACGGGGCCACGTCCGTGGCCGAAGCGAAGTAACCGGGGCGCGCCATGGAATTTTTCCGCATCCACAAGACGATTCCGTTCATGCGCCACGCAGTGGTGCTCAACATCGTCTCGTTCATCACGTTCGCGCTGGCCGTGTTCTTCCTGTTCCATCGCGGGCTGCACCTGTCGGTCGAGTTCACCGGCGGCACCGTGATGGAGGTCGCCTACCCGCAGTCGGCCGACGTCGGCAAGGTGCGCGAGACCATCGGCAAACTGGGCTACGCCGACGTGCAGGTGCAGAACTTCGGCACCTCGCGCGACGTGCAGATCCGGCTGCCGGCGCACAAGGGCCTGAGTTCGGCCCAGCAGAGCACGCAGGTCATGGACGCGCTGAAAGCGGTCGACCCTGCGGTGGTGCTGCGCGGTAACGAGTTCGTCGGTCCGCAGGTGGGCGACGAACTCACCAGCAACGGGCTGAAGGCGCTGGCCATGGTGGTGGTCGGCATCATGGTCTACCTGGCGTTTCGCTTCGAGTGGAAGTTCGCGCTCGCCACCGTGCTTGCCAACCTGCACGACGTGGTCATCATCCTGGGCTTTTTTGCCTTCTTCCAGTGGGAAGTCTCGCTCGCGGTGCTGGCGGCGGTGCTGGCGGTGCTGGGCTACTCGGTCAACGAGTCGGTGGTGATCTTCGACCGGGTGCGCGAGAACTTCCGGCGCTACCGCAAGATGAACACGCACGAGGTGAT
>JAQGLP010000198.1 GCA_028292835.1 Variovorax sp. | reverse complement strand
CTGTCACGCCCGAGGCCGCCGCGGCGCCCGACGAGGTCGCGCCCGACGAAACCGATGCGCCGCCACCGCCCTCGACCTGGGTGCTGCTGCGCCTGGGGCGCTTCGCCCGGCCGTACCGCAAGCAGCTGATCGTGGGTTTCGTGCTCACGCTGCTGTCGACCGCCGCGACGCTGGTGCCGCCCTACCTGACCATTCCGCTGATGGACGAGATCCTGATCCCGTTCCAGAACGGCCAGCAGATCGCGCCGGGCAAGGTGGGGGTGTTCCTGAGCGCGCTGCTGGGCTCCGCGCTGCTCGGCTGGGGGCTGGGCTGGGCCCGCACCTACCTGCTGGCGCTGGTCTCGGAGCGTATCGGCGCCGACCTGCGCACCAGCACCTACGAGCACCTGCTGACCCTGCCTCTCGACTACTTCGGAGGCAAGCGCACGGGCGACCTGATGGCGCGCATCGGCTCGGAGACCGACCGCATCAACGTCTTCCTGTCGCTGCATGCGCTCGACTTCGCGACCGACGTGCTGATGATCGCCATGACCGCCGCCATTCTGGTGTCGATCAACCCGCTGCTGGCGGTCGTCACGCTGGTGCCGCTGCCCTTCATCGGCTGGATGATCCACGTCGTGCGCGACCGGCTGCGCACCGGCTTCGAGAAGATCGACCGGGTATGGAGCGAGGTCACCAACGTGCTGGCCGACACCATCCCGGGCATCCGGGTGGTCAAGGCCTTCGCGCAGGAGCGCCGCGAGGCCGAGCGCTTCCGCCTGGCCAACGCCTACAACCTGAAGGTCAACGACCGGCTCAACCGCACCTGGTCGCTCTTCACGCCGAGCGTGTCGCTGCTGACCGAGATCGGCCTGCTGATCGTCTGGGGCTTCGGCATTTGGCAGGTGGCGCGCGGGCGCATCACGGTCGGGGTGCTGACGGCCTTCATTGCCTACATCGGGCGCTTCTACACGCGACTCGACTCGATGAGCCGCATCGTCTCGGTCACGCAGAAGGCGGCGGCCGGCGCCAAGCGCATCTTCGACATCCTCGATCACGTGAGCAACGTGCCGGAGCCGGCCCACCCGGTCAGGGTGCAGGGACTGCAGGGCCGCATCGAGATGCGGGGGCTGGGCTTTCGCTACGGCAGCCGCGCCGTGATCCGCGACCTCGACCTGAGCATCCGGCCCGGCGAGATGATCGGCCTGGTCGGCCACAGCGGCTCGGGCAAGAGCACGCTGGTCAACCTGATCTGCCGCTTCTACGACGTGACCGACGGCGCCATCCTGGTCGACGGCACCGACATCCGCCGCTTCGCCGTGGCCGACTACCGGCGCCACGTCGGGCTGGTGCTGCAGGAGCCCTTCCTGTTCTTCGGCACCATTGCGGAGAACATCGCCTACGGCAAGCCCGAGGCCACGCGCGCCGAGATCGTCGCCGCCGCGCGCGCCGCCCACGCGCACGACTTCATCCTGCGGCTGGCGCACGGCTACGACTCGCTGGTGGGCGAGCGCGGGCCGGGCCTCTCGGGCGGGGAGCGCCAGCGCATCAGCATCGCGCGGGCGCTCCTGATCGACCCGCGCATCCTGATCCTCGACGAGGCCACCTCGGCCGTGGACACCGAGACCGAGAAGGAGATCCAGACCGCGCTCGACAACCTGGTGCAGGGCCGCACCACCATCGCCATCGCGCACCGGCTCTCGACGCTGCGCAAGGCCGACCGGCTGGTGGTGATGGACCGCGGCGAGGTGGTCGAGGTCGGCCCGCACGACGAATTGATGGAACGGCAGGGCGCCTACTGGCGGCTCTACCAGGCGCAGGCGCGGCAGGTGGACAGCGACGGCGAGGCCGCCGCCGACGAGCAGCGCGGCGTGGCGGTCGCGGCCACGCTCGGCGCGCACGCAGCACATCCGGCCGGGGAGACGGTATGAACGGGAAATTCCCTGGCCAGGGATTGATTGAGGCCAAGCGCGACAGCGCCGAGCACTCCGCCGTCCCGGCGGTCGCCGCCGCCGACTTTCAACTGGAGCGCGATGCCTTCGGGCAGCTGGTGCTGATCGACGCGCACGGCGAGCGCCACGCGGGCATCGTGCCGGTGCGGGCCTTTCCGCTGACGGCGCCCGACCAGGGCCTGTCGCTGGTCGGCGCCGACGGGCGCGAGCGCCAGTGGGTCGATCGGCTCGACGCCCTGCCGCCGGCCGCGCGCGCGCTGCTGGAGAAAGAACTGGCCGCGCGCGACTTCGCGCCCGTGCTGCAGCGCCTGCATTCGGTGTCGAGCTTCGGCGTGCCGAGCACCTGGCGCGTCGGCACCGACCGGGGCGACACCGCGTTCGTGCTCAAGGCCGAGGAAGACATCCGCCGGCTGGAGGACGGCTCGCTGCTGATCGCGAGCGCCAGCGGCGTGCAGTTCCGCGTCCCCGACCCGCAGGCGCTGGACCGGGCCTCGCGCAAGCTGCTGGAGCGCTTTCTCTAGCTGCTCGCTATCGAATCGATAACTGTAAAAGCCCTGTGGGTACGGGCTAAGCTGGTTTTCATGGAAGGTATTTCAGATGCACACCACCGCACTGGTCCTGTTCTCGGGCGGGCAGGATTCGACCACCTGCCTCGCCTGGGCGCTGAACAAATACCAGCGTGTCGAAACGCTGGGGTTCGACTACGGACAACGCCACCGCGTCGAGCTCGACGCCCGGCGCGTGGTGCTCGCGCGCCTGCGGGAGCGTTTTGCCGGCTGGTCCGCCCGGCTGGGCGAGGACCACCTGCTCACGCTCGACGCGCTGACCCAGATCGGCGGCTCCTCGCTCACCGAGGAGGTCGCCTTCGCGATGCAGGCCGACGGCCTGCCCAACACCTTCGTGCCCGGGCGCAACCTGCTGTTTCTCACGCTCGCGGGCGCGCTGGCCTACCGGCGCGGGCTGCAGGTGATCGTCACCGGCGTCTGCGAGACCGACTTCTCGGGCTACCCCGACTGCCGCGACGACACCACGAAGGCGATGCAGATCGCGCTCTCGCTCGGGCTGGCGCGGCGCCTGCTGATCGAGACGCCGCTGATGTGGATCGACAAGGCCGCTACCTGGCAACTGGCGCATGCCGAGGGCGAGCGCAGCGGCGTGCCGGACGGCGGCGATGCGCTGGTCGAAGTGATCGTGCAGGACACCCACACCTGCTACCTCGGCGACCGCGAACACCGCCATCCCTGGGGCCATGGCTGCGGCGCCTGTCCGGCCTGCGAGTTGCGCAAAAAGGGCTGGGAGCGCTACGTCGAGCGCGGTCCGGACGCATCGGTCCGTCCGTAGTCGCGCTCGACCTTCGCGATGCGCGTCCTGTAGTCGCGGTACCAAGTGTCGCGGCCCGCCCGCTGGGCGACCAGGTGCTCGGCATGGGCCTTCCAGGCGCGGATCGATTCGAGGTCGCGCCAGTAGCTCACCGTGATGCCGACGTCTTCGCGCGCCGCCTCCACCCCCAGGTAGCCCGGCTGCTCGGCCGCCAGCTCGGCCATGCGCGCGGCCATGGCCTCGTAGCCGTGGTCGCCCTCGGTGCGCAGCGAGGTGAAGATGACCGCGTAGTAGGGCGGCTCGGGGGTGGCGGCGATCACGCGGCGGCTCCGGCGGCGGCGGTATCGGTATCGGCGGGGCTGGCGGTGATGGCCTCGGCCTCTGTGCGCACGCGGTAGCGCGCCGCGGCGCCTTCGGGCGCGGGGCTCAGCGTCCAGCGCTGCGGATGGTGGGCGCCGACGGAGGCGCGGTGCGCGATCGACACCATGGCGCCGCCGCCCGAGCGCACGGTGGCCGCCAGCCGCTGGTACAGGGTGCTTTCGGCTTTCTCGTCGAGCGCGCTGGTGGCTTCGTCGGCGAACAGCCAGGCCGGCTTCTTGAGCAGCACGCGCGCAATGGCCAAGCGCTGCTGCTCGCCGCCCGAGAGTTTCTGGCTCCAGGCGTCGCTGTCGTCGAGGCGGCCGGCGAGCTGGGGCAGCAGGGCGTCGACGAGCGCGCGCCGCAGGGCGGCGTCGTCGTAGTCGCTGGCCGGATCGGGGTAGGCCACCGCGTCGCGCAGGGTGCCGTCGGGCACGTAGGGGCGCTGCGGGATGAACATGGCATCGGCCGGCATCCGCACATGGCCGCGCGCGAACGGCCAGATGCCCGCAAAGGCGCGAAACAGGGTCGACTTGCCACTGCCCGAGGGACCCTGCAGCAGCACGTTGTCGCCGGGCGCCACGCGCAGCGACGCGTCGGCCAGCAGGGGCGTGCCGTCGGGCAGGGCAATGGTCAGGCCGTCGGCGCGCAGTCCGGCTGCCGCGTCGGCCGGCGCCCGCTCCAGCGCATTGGCCGCCCCGGCGTGGGCGCGCATGGCGGCCTCGAAGCTGGTGAGCCGGTCGGCGGTGGCACGCCAGACGGCAATGCGGTCGTAGTTGTCGACGAACCACGAGAGCGAATCCTGCACCCGCCCGAACGCCGAGTTGACCTGCATCAGCTGCCCGAGCTGGATGGCGCCGCTGAAGAAGCGCGGCGCCTGCACGATGAAGGCGAAGATGACGGAAGCCTGGGCGAACGAGGCCGTGAAGGCCACCAGGTTCTTCTGCTTCCTGATCAGCTGCAGGTAGTTGCGCAGCACGGCGCCGAAGCGCAGGTCGAGCTGCCGGTGCTCGACCTTGTCGCCGCGGTCGAGCGCGATGGCCTCGCTGTACTCGCGCACGCGCATCAGGTGGTGGCGGAAGTCGGCCTCGTAGCGTTGCTGCTGGAAGTTCAGCCCGATCAGCGGTCGCCCGATGAAGTGCGTGACGGCCGTGCCGGCCGCGCAGTAGGCCAGTGCCAGCCAGACCATCGAGCCCGCGATGGTGTAGCTGCTGCCGCCCAGCGTGAAGCTCATGGCGCCCGACAGGCTCCACAGGATGCCGACGAAGCTCGCCAGCGTGACGACCGCGTTGAGCAGTCCCATCGACAGCGTCATCGTGTAGTCGGTGAAGAGCTGCATGTCCTCCTGGATGCGCTGGTCGGGGTTGTCGGGCGGATGGCCGCCGGCGTCCGCCTGCGCGTAGCGCGCCAGCTCCAGCCGGTAGAAGGTGTGGTTGGCCATCCAGCGCGCCAGGTAACTGCGCGTCATCCAAGTGCGCCAGCGCAACTGCAGCAGCTGCGTCAGGTAGAACTTCAGGATCGCAATGACGATGAAGCCCGCCGCGATCCAGCAGAAGTAGACGATCTCGCGCCAGAACACCGCCTGGTCCTTGTTCTGCAGCGCGTCGTAGAAGCGCGCGTACCACTGGTTGTTGAGCACCAGCATATAGACCGCGCCCAGGTTGAGCGCCACGATTGCCGCCAGCAGGCCGCGCGCCTTCCACTTTTCCTCGGAGCGAAAATAGGGCGCGGCCAGCGCCGCGATGCGGCGCAGGGTCGTGAGCAGGTTCGGGGGGCCGTTGGGCGATGCGTTCATGAGGTGTGGGTGGGGTCGCGCCAGGGCGGCGCCTCGCGTCCATGGTAGCGGCGGGCGGCCCCCGATCCTTAGCGCAAGCTGAAGCGCCCACGGACGCGCTCGGCGAAAACTTTCCTCGCCCTCAGTGCCGCTCGCCCGGCAGCACGGCGCTCAGCACTTGCCGGACGGCACCGGTAATCATCCGTCCTTCGCGCGAGTCGCCTTCCAGGATGGTGGAAGCGAAGTGCTTCGCCTCCTCGAAGGTGATGTGCGACGGCAGCGGCGGTACCTCGGGATCGGTCTTGAATTCCAGCACCACGGGACGGTCGGCGGCGAGCGCTTCTTCCCAGGCGGCGCCGACGCCGTCGGCCCGGTCGCAGAAGATGCCCTTCAGCCCGATCAGTTCGCCGAAGGCCGAGTAGGG
>JAQGLP010000191.1 GCA_028292835.1 Variovorax sp. | reverse complement strand
TGGCCGGCAACGTTGCGCGTGCGCGCAACGATCTCGAGGCCGCGCTCAGGCACCACGCGCACGCACTGGCGCTCCTGCCGGACCGCGCCGAAGCGGTTCACGCGCTGGGCCTCACGCTGCAGGCATGCGGGCGGCTGGACGAAGCCCAACGCACGCTGGCGCGCGCCGCCGATCTCGCGCCCGCGCACGGCGGCATCTGGTTTTCACTGGCGCTCGTGCGGCAGGACCTGCGCGACTTCGAAGGCGCGGCGCACGCCTTGCGCCAGGTATTGAGGGTCGCGCCTCCGCGCGCGGAGGTCGAGGTGAACCTGGGCATCGTGCTGCAGGAGGCCGGTCGGCTCGACGAAGCCATGCTGGCCTATGGCCGGGCATACCGCTTGCGCGAAGACAGCTTCGGCCGCATCGCGCATGCGCTGTCGACCTCCAGGGTGGGACGCCTCTGGTTGAACCTGGAAGACCTGCGGGTCGCGCTCCAGGCCGCGGCCGCCTGAATCAGCCCGGGCCGCGCTTGCTGCGGTAGCCCCTGCGGTACACGCCCGGCCCGGCCATGATCTTTCCCGCCAGCGCGTCGTAGCGCTCCCTGTGCGCCTCGGACATCGGCTCGCAGACCAGCGCGGGAACCTGGCGCGGGACCGGATAGCACTGCGCGATGGGCATGCCGCGTGGCAGCACCCCCGTGAAGCCCGGGTTCGTCCAGAGGGCGGGAAAATTGATGCCCACCTCGTTGAAACGGTCGGCATCGACCAGGCCCGTCACCAGCCGGAACGGCAGGTCGTCACGGTTGATGGGGTGCACGACCATCAGCGACCACCCCTGCTCCAGTTCGATGGTCCAGAAACTGTTGAACTTGAGCGCGGACTGCCCTGCATGGCTGAGCGGCGAGCCGGCCAGCTGCTCCGGCACATGAAAACTGAGCGGCGCGCGGGGATGGCCCGGCACGGTCAGCGGCGGCAGAGGCCAGTTCCAGCTGAACCGCCCCGTCTCCACCGTCACGTCGCACGGCAGGGGAATCAGGAACCCATGCGTCATGGCGTCGACAAACGGCGGGCATTGCTTGAGTGTGCGGATGTGGCGCTGGTGCACACTCGACGCGACGCGCGGCGCCATGTCGCGCAGCCATGCCGGCAGCGCCCCCTTTGCGAGAACGGGGCGCGGCAACAGATCGATGAGCGCCGGGTCGCACCGGAAGGTGATGTTCATGCAGTGTCGAGACAGGAATCCGTAAAGATCGATTCGATTGTCTTGGTTATCGCGCCTGGAACAAGCCAAGGCGCCCGGCCGATCCCTGGATCGGCCGGGCGGCGCGACACGCCGAGGCGAGAGTCCGGCAGCGTCAACTCAGCGCACGCGCCCTTCCTTCCATGCGGTCAGCAGCTTTTCGTAGTCGACGGTCTCGCCCTTGGGCTTCTCGTTGGCCAGTTTCTTCCACGGGGCGTGCTCGGTGCTGAGCCATTTGTCGGGTGCGCTCTTGGCATTGAGCTTGGGCGCGCAGTACGCCATGCCGGAACGCTGCAGCCGTCCCATCACGTCGTCCATCTCGCCCGCGAGGTTGTCCATCGCCTGCTGCGGCGTCTTTTCGCCGGTGACCGCCACGGCGACGTTCTTCCACCACAGTTGCGCCAGCTTCGGGTAGTCCGGCACGTTGTTGCCGGTGGGCGTCCACGCGACGCGGGCGGGGCTGCGGTAGAACTCGATCAGGCCGCCGTACTTCGCTGCGTTTTTCGTGAAGTAGTCGGACCGGATGTCGCTGTCGCGGACGAACGTCAGGCCGACGATCGATTTCTTCAGCGACGTGGTCTTGGCCGTGACAAACTGCGCATAGAGCCAAGCCGCCGCGGCGCGGTCCGGATCGTTCGACTTCAGGAAGGTCCAGGAGCCCACGTCCTGGTAGCCGTTCTGCATTCCCTCCTTCCAGTAGGGGCCGTGCGGTCCTGGGGCCATGCGCCACTTGGGCGAGCCGTCCGCATTGACCACCGGCAGGCCCTGCTTGGTCATGTCGGCGGTGAAGGCGGTGTACCAGAAGACCTGCTGCGCGATCTGGCCCTGCGCCGGCACCGGGCCCGATTCGCCGAAGGTCATGCCCATGGCTTCCTTGGGCGCGTACTTCTTCATCCAGTCGATGTACTTGGTGAGCGCATAGACGGCGGCCGGTGAATTGGTCGCGCCGCCGCGCGAGACCGAGGCCCCCACCGGCGTGCACTTGTCATCGGCGACGCGGATGCCCCATTCATCGACCGGCAGGCCGTTCGGAATGCCCTTGTCGGCAGCGCCGGCCATCGACAGCCACGCATCGGTGAAGCGCCAGCCGAGCGACGGGTCCTTCTTGCCGTAGTCCATGTGACCGTAGATCGGCTTGCCGTCGATGGTCTTCACGTCCTCGCTGAAGAACGCCGCGATGTCCTCGTAGGCGCTCCAGTTGACGGGCACGCCCAGGTCGTAGCCGAACCTGGCCTTGAACTTCTGCTGCAGGTCCGGGCGCGCGAACAGGTCGGCGCGGAACCAGTACAGGTTGGCGAACTGCTGGTCGGGCAGCTGGTACAGCTTGCCGTCCGGCGCGGTGGTGAACTTGGTGCCGATGAAGTCCTTCAGGTCCAGCCCGGGGTTGGTATAGGCCTTGCCTTTGCCGACCATGTAGTCCGAAAGCGGCTCGATGACGCCGTAGCGATAATGGGTGCCGATCAGGTCGGAGTCCGAGATCCAGCCGTCGTAGATGCTTTTACCGGACTGCATGGACGTCTGCAATTTTTCGACAACGTCGCCTTCCTGGATGATGTCGTGCTTGACCTTGATGC
>JAQGLP010000143.1 GCA_028292835.1 Variovorax sp. | reverse complement strand
CGCCCAACGGCCTCAGGTGTTTTTGCTGACCGTGATGGTGGGGAACTTCGCCGAGAAATCCTTGGCCTGCCGCGCGACCTTGACGGCCACCGTGCGCGCCACCGTCCTGTAGAGGCCGGCGACCTCGCCGTCGGGCTCGGCCACCACGGTCGGGCAGCCGCTGTCAGCCTGCTCGCGAATGCGGATGTCGAGCGGCAGCGCGCCGAGGTAGTCCATCTTGTACTCGGCCGCCAGCTTCTTGCCGCCCTCGGCGCCGAAGATGTGCTCCACATGGCCGCAGTGGGAGCACACGTGCACCGCCATGTTCTCCACGATGCCCAGGATCGGCACGCCGACCTTCTCGAACATGCTGATGCCCTTTTTCGCGTCGAGCAGCGCGATGTCCCGCGGCGTGGTGACGATCACGGCGCCGGTCAGCGGCACGCGCTGCGACAGCGACAGCTGGATGTCGCCGGTGCCGGGCGGCATGTCGACGATCAGGTAGTCGAGGTCGCTCCATGCGGTCTGGCGCAGCAGCTGGTCGAGCGCCTGCGTGGCCATCGGGCCGCGCCAGACCATGGCCTGGTCGGCATCGACCAGGAAACCGATCGACATCACCTGCACGCCGTGGTTGACCAGCGGCTGCATGGTCTTGCCGTCGCGACTCTCGGGCTTGCCCGAGAGGCCCAGCATCATCGGCTGGCTCGGCCCGTAGATGTCGGCGTCCAGCACGCCGACCGTGGCGCCCTCGGCCGAGAGCGCCAGCGCCAGGTTGGCCGCCGTCGTGCTCTTGCCGACCCCGCCCTTGCCCGAGGCCACGGCGATGATGTTCTTCACGCCCGGCAGCAGTTGCACGCCGCGCTGCACCGCATGGCTCACGACCTTGGTGCTGAAGCTGACCGACACGTTCTCCACGCCCGGCACCGTGCGCGCCGCGCCGATGAGCGCGGCGCGCAACGCAGGCCACTGGCTTTGCGCCGGATAGCCCAGCTCGACGGAGAACGACACGTCGCCCCCGGCGATGGACAGCTGGCGCAGCGCCTTGGTCGAGACGAAATCTTGGCCGGCAAGGGGGTCGGTGACGCGGCCGAGCGCGTCGAGAAGGACTTGTTCGCTGACTGACATTGGAAACTCCTGAATCCCCGGCAGTCTAGCGAAGGCACCCGACACCGGAAGCGGTGGCGTCTTTGCTCCGCCCCGCCTCCCCTTCGCGCATCCGGCCCCGGGGACGCCCCGGCGCGCGGCTGCGGTTCCCGCGCCACCTAAAATGGCCCTTCGCGTCGGTGTGATCTCCGGAGCCGTCCGCGACCCTTTTTCGCCTCCTGAAAGCGCCCCCGCAATGTCCCAGCGCAAGCTCTTCGTCACCACCGCCCTGCCCTACGCCAACGGCAAGTTCCACATCGGCCACATCATGGAGTACATCCAGGCCGACATCTGGGTGCGGTTTCAGCGGATGAACGGGGCCGAGGTCAACTTCGTCTGCGCCGACGACGCGCACGGCGCGGCCATCACCATCGCGGCCGACAAGGCGGGCGTGACCCCGCAGGCGTTCGTGGCCGACATCGCGGCGGGCCGCAAGCCGTACCTGGACGGCTTCCACATCGCCTTCGACAACTGGCACTCGACCGACGCGCCCGAGAACCACGCGCTCGCGCAACAGATCTACCGCGACCTGCGCAGCGCCGGGCTGATCGAGACCCGCAGCGTCGAGCAGTTCTACGACCCCGAAAAAGGCATGTTCCTGGCCGACCGCTTCATCAAGGGCGAGTGCCCGCGCTGCCACGCCAAGGACCAGTACGGCGACAACTGCGAGGTGTGCGGCGCCGTCTACGCGCCGACCGAGCTGATCAACCCCTACTCCGCGCTGTCGGGCGCCCGGCCCGAGCTGCGCAGCTCGGACCATTTCTTCTTCCGGCTGTCGGACCCGCGCTGCGAGGCCTGGCTGAAGAACTGGACGACCACGCCGGGCCACGTCCAACCCGAGGTGCAGAACAAGATCCGCGAATGGCTCGTGAAGGACGAAGAGGGCCTGGGCGGCCTGGGCGACTGGGACATCAGCCGCGACGCACCCTACTTCGGCATCGAGATCCCCGATGCGCCGGGCAAGTACTTCTACGTCTGGCTCGACGCGCCGGTGGGCTACCTGGCTTCGCTCAAGAACCTGCTGGAGAAGCGCGGCCAGGACTACGACGCCTACATGGCGCAGCCCGGGCTGGAGCAGGTGCACTTCATCGGCAAGGACATCATCACCTTCCACACCCTGTTCTGGCCGGCGATGCTGCACTTCAGCGGCCGCAAGGCGCCGAATGCGATCTACGTGCACGGCCACCTGACCGTGAACAACGAGAAGATGAGCAAGAGCCGCGGCACCGGCATCGACCCGCTGCGCTACCTCTCGGTCGGGCTCGACCCCGAACACCTGCGCTACTACCTGGCCGCCAAGCTGAGCGGGCGCAACGAGGACATCGACTTCAATCCGGAAGATTTCGTCGCGCGCGTCAACAGCGACCTGGTGGGCAAGTACATCAACATCGCGAGCCGGGCGGCGGGCTTCATCGGCAAGCGCTTCGGCGGACGACTCGCTACCGTCCCTACCTTCCACGAAGCGCTTGAAGCCGCGAGTTCAGGGAGTACTAGCTTCGCTGCTG
>JAQGLP010000063.1 GCA_028292835.1 Variovorax sp. | reverse complement strand
CCAGCGCCTGACCCAGCAGCTGCGTCCTGAGGTGCTGCGAATCCGCAGGGAGGACGACATCGCGCCCGCGCCACCGGCTGCCACGCCCGCGGCGGACATCCTCCTTAGCTCGCCTGGCTCGGCCGTGTCTCGAAGCGCACGCTGAAGCGGGTGCCCGGCGGTTGCCGGCCCGGGCGCGCGTCCTCGAAGGCCACGGTGGCGTGGTGCTGGCTGGCGATCTCGCGCACGATCGACAGGCCCAGGCCCGAGCCGTCGGCCTCGTTGCCGAGCACGCGGTAGAACGGCTCGAACACCAGCTCGCGTTCGTGCTCGGCGATGCCGGGGCCCGAATCCTCCACCTGCAGCAGCGCGATATGGCCGAACGGGTCGGCCAGCACGCGCGCCGTGATGACGCCCGGCCGCCCGGGCGACGAGGACGTGTAGGCGATCGCGTTGTCGACCAGGTTGCGCACCACCTCGCGCAGCAGCGTCGGGTTGCCCTCGACCATGGCGCCGGGCGTGCCGGGCTCGATGCCCTCGTAGCCCAGGTCCAGTGCCTTGTCGATGGCGCGTGGCACCGCCTCGCGCACCACGTCGATGGTGAGTCGCGCCAGGTCGCACGGCTGGCGCACCCGCGGGCCGGCGCCGCCCTCGGCGCGCGCCAGCGCCAGCAGCTGGTTGACGGTGTGGGTGGCGCGCACGCTGGCGCGGCCGATCTGCTTCAGGGAGTGCTTCAGGTCCTCGGCGCTGGCGCCGGCGCGCTGCGCCAGGTCGGCCTGCATGCGCAGGCCCGCCAGCGGCGTCTTGAGCTGGTGCGCCGCGTCGGCCAGGAAACGCTTTTGCGTGGCGATCGAGTCGTGCAGCTTGCGCAGCAGTTCGTTGACCGAGGACACCAGCGGCACCACCTCCATCGGCACCTCGGACTCGTCGAGCGGGCTCAGGTCGTCGGGCCGGCGCTCGCGGATGCGCGCCTCCACCACCGACAGCGGCTTGATGCCGCGCACCAGCGCCAGCCAGATCAGCAGCACCGCCAGCGGCAGGATCGCGAACTGCGGCAGCAGCACGCCCTTGATGATCTCGGTGGCTAGCAGCGACTGCTTGGCGCGCGTCTCGGCGATCTGGATGAGCACCGGTGCGGCGCCGGGGGGATCGATCCACAAGGCCGCCACACGCACCGGCTGCTCGCGCATGTACGCGTCGCGCAGGTACACCACGCCCGGCACGGGCGGCTCGTCGGTGCCGGGCGGCGGGAGGTCGGGCTCGCCGCTCAACAGCCGGCTTTGGAGGTCGAGCACCTGGTAGTAGACGCGGTCGGTTTCGTCGCCACTCAGGATCTCGCGCGCCGGCGGCGGCAGGAGCAGCTGCGCCCGGCCCTGGCGCACCGTCACCAGCCGCGCCAGCGCCTGCGCGTTGTATTCGAGCGCCCGGTCGAACGGCGCGTTGGCGATGCCCTGCGCCACCAGCCAGGTGACGCCGATGCTCACGGGCACCAGCAGCAGCAGCGGCGTCAGCATCCAGTCGAGGATCTCACCGAACAGCGAGCGCTGACCGTGCTGGAACAGCTTCATGCGCGTCAGCCGGGAATCTTCTCGAGGCAGTAGCCCAGCCCGCGCACCGTGGCGATGCGGATCGGGCCCTTTTCGATCTTCTTGCGCAGGCGGTGGATGTAGACCTCGATGGCATTGAGGCTGACCTCCTCGCCCCACTCGCACAGCCGCTCGACCAGCTGGTCCTTGCTGACCAGGCGGCCGGCGCGCTGCAGCAGCACTTCGAGCAGGCCCAGCTCGCGCGCCGAGAGCTCGACCATGCGGCCGTCGATGGTCGCCACGCGCCCGGCCTGGTCGTACACCAGCGGGCCGTGCCTGATGCTGTTGCCGCCGCCGCCCATGCCGCGGCGCGTGAGGGCGCGCACCCGCGCTTCGAGCTCGTGCAGGCTGAAGGGCTTGGCCATGTAGTCGTCGGCGCCGTGGTCCAGGCCCTTGACGCGCTCGTCGACGCTGTCGGAGGCGGTCAGCACCAGCACCGGGAGCAGCGAGCCGCGCGCACGCAGCCGCCGCACCACCTCCAGGCCGTGCATGCGGGGCAACCCGAGGTCGAGGATCAGCAGGTCGAACTCGTGGTTGATCATCAGCGCGGCGTCGGCCTGCGCGCCGTCGGCGACATGGTCGACCGCCGCGCCCGAGTTGCGCAGGCTGCGCAGCAGGGCGTCGGCCAGGACCTGGTCGTCTTCGGCAATCAGTATCCGCATGGCCGCCTCCAGTAGTGCGGCATGGGCCGCATCGTCTCTTGCGGCCGATTCTAGGATGGGGCTCAGGCGGCGTACGCTTCCAGCCCGAGCATCACCACCGTGGCCACGTCGTCGCCCACGCCGGCGCGGAACTCGGCCTCGGCCTGCGCCACCGAGCGGCGGAAGGCGTCGAGCCAGGCCAGGCCGTCGGCGGTGAAGCGCACGCGGCGCGCGCGCGCATCGAGCGGATCGGGTTCGCGCGTGACCAGGCCCCACGCCTCGCACTGGTCGACCAGCGTCCCCATGGCCTGCTTGCTCATGCCGGCGCTGTCGGCCAACTCGGTCAGCCGCGAGCCGCCGCGCGCCAGGTGGCGCGTGATGTGGATGTGCGCGGCGCTCACCTGCTGGCGCGCCGCCAGGTTCGACAGCGCCAGCGGCACCTCGACGTCGTGCGCCATCAGCGCCAGCACGCGCGCGTCGAAGCGGCGCATGGCATGGCCCAGGAGACGGCCCAGGTGGGTCTGGCGCCACTGGTCCTGCGCGGCGGAGGCGGGATGGCTTTCAGCTGCGAAGGGGTGCGGCCCGGGAGTCTCCGTACCCGGTGAAAGGGTCCGCCCGGACGGGATGGAAGTCATGTTCATATGGTAAGGCAAACTGATTAAAAACCGCCTTTACTTAAAACGCCATGCCCCTAAACTACTGTTCAAGCATCCAGCCCGGCAAGTGTCGGCAGGATGCCGGAGTTGTTCCAATCTGTTGATACTCAAGGAGTTTTTCCCCATGGACGCACCCGTCAAGAACCTGCCCGCACTCAGCGAAAAAGCCCGCGCCCTGCAGGCGGCACTGGCCCAGATCGAAAAGCAGTTCGGCAAGGGCACCATCATGCGGCTGGGCGAGGGCGAGGTCATCGCCGACATCCAGACCGTCTCGACCGGCTCGCTCGGCCTGGACATCGCGCTGGGCGTCGGCGGCCTGCCGCGCGGCCGCGTGATCGAGATCTACGGCCCCGAATCCTCGGGCAAGACCACGCTCACGCTGCAGGTCATCGCCCAGATGCAGAAGCTCGCCGGCACCTGCGCCTTCGTCGATGCCGAGCACGCGCTGGACACGGCGTATGCGCAAAAGCTCGGCGTCAACCTGCAGGAGCTGCTGATCAGCCAGCCCGACACCGGCGAGCAGGCGCTCGAGATCGTCGATTCGCTGGTGCGCTCGGGCGCGGTCGACCTGATCGTCATCGACTCGGTCGCGGCGCTCACGCCCAAGGCCGAGATCGAGGGCGAAATGGGCGACTCGCTGCCCGGCCTGCAGGCGCGGCTGATGAGCCAGGCGCTGCGCAAGCTGACCGCCACCATCAAGAAGACCAACTGCACGGTGGTCTTCATCAACCAGATCCGCATGAAGATCGGCGTGATGTTCGGCTCGCCCGAAACCACCACGGGCGGCAACGCGCTCAAGTTCTACGCTTCGGTACGGCTGGACATCCGCCGCACCGGCACCATCAAGAAGGGCGAGGAAGCCATCGGCAACGAGACCAAGGTCAAGGTGGTCAAGAACAAGGTGGCGCCGCCGTTCAAGACGGCCGAGTTCGACATCCTGTTCGGCGAGGGCATCAGCCGCGAGGGTGAGGTCATCGACA
>JAQGLP010000114.1 GCA_028292835.1 Variovorax sp. | reverse complement strand
GCATCAGCACCATGCCGAGCGAGATCTCCTTCAGCGGGCGGTCGAAGTACGGCTCGCACACGCTGCGGATCGCCGACTCCAGCTCGTCGATGCGCGTGCCCCCGGGCACCCAGCCGCTCTCCAGGTGCAGCTCGGCCACGCGCTTGTAGTCGCGCCGGAAGAACGCCACGAAGATCTGTGCCAGGTACTCCTTGTCGGATTCCGTCAGCGTGCCGACGAAGCCGAAGTCGAGCGAGAAAAAGCGTCCGAAGGTCGCCGGTTCCAGGCTGACCTGGATGTTGCCGGGGTGCATGTCGGCATGGAAAAAACCGTCGCGAAACACCTGCGTGAAGAAGATCGTGACGCCGTCGCGCGCCAGCCTCGGGATGTCGACGCCGGCCGCGCGCAGCCGGTCGAGCTGCGCGATCGGCACGCCGTTCATGCGCTCCATCACCATCACGTCGGAGTGGCAGAAGTCCCAATGGATCTCTGGGATCAGCACCAGGTCGAGCCGGACCATGTTGCGTCGCAGTTGCGCCGCGTTGGCGGCCTCGCGCACCAGGTCGAGTTCGTCGTGCAGGTACTTGTCGAACTCGGCCACCACCTGGCGCGGCTTCAGGCGCTTGCCGTCGGCCGAGAGGTTCTCGACCCAGCCCGCCATCATGGCCATCAGCGCGAGATCCTTGCCGATCACCTCGCGCATACCCGGGCGCAGCACCTTGACCGCCACCTCGTGCAGCGAGCCATGGCGGTCGCGCAGCGTCGCGAAATGCACCTGCGCGATCGATGCGCTCGCCACCGGCGTGGTGTCGAAGGACGCGAAGATCTCGCCGACCGGTCGGCGGAACGCGCGCTCGATGGTGGCGACGGCAATGGCCGAATCGAACGGCGGCACCCGGTCCTGCAGCCAGGCGAGTTCGTCGGCGATGTCGGGCGGCAGCAGGTCGCGCCGCGTCGACATGACCTGGCCGAACTTGACGAAGATGGGGCCCAGGCGTTCGAGCGCCTCGCGCAGGCGCTGGCCGCGCGGCGCCTCCAGGTTGCGCCCGACCGAGACGATGCGCGCGACCACGCGCAACCAGGGCTTCTGGAAGCTGGTGAGCACCAGCTCGTCGAGGCCGTAGCGCAGCGCGACCCAGACGATGAAGATTCCGCGATAGAAACGCGTCATTCGTCGCCTGCCGACGGCGGTCCCTTGCGGGCCTCGGTGCCCCGGCCGTCGGCGAACTGACGCAGTGCGCCCGCCACGCGCCGCGCGACGGTGCCGATGGCATGGGCCGGCACGTCGCCCACGACGCGCGCCAGGTCGTCCTCGACGTCCCAGCGCACGTGGTCGACCAGCCAGTTAACCTCGGCCGCCAGCTGCACGTCGCCGACGATGCGCACCGTCGGCTTGTCACCCCGCAACGTGGCGTGCACCAGCCTGAAGGGCGACGTCTCGGTGATGGTCAGCGTCAGTTCGGGGGCGACACCCTCGGGCGCCAGGTCGAGCAGCCCGGCCGGTGTCGCCACCAGCGACACGGTGACGGCGCGCCACCTGAACTGCACCACCCGGCCCTGCTGGCGCGCGAGGCGCTGCTGCGCCTCGGGCTCCTGCTGCAGCACATGGTTGAGGAACAGCACGGCCCGGTGCTGGATCTCGTGCACCGCCCAGCCCGGAGGCCGCAGACGCTCGCCAACGCGGGAGAGCAGGTCTTCAAGAAAAGCAAATGGGGACGATGGTGTGGCCATGTCCCCATTATTCCCGAGCCGTGCCCTGCCCCACGTGCCGCGGGATGGGCATCGCTCGATGCGTCCGCTGCGCCTGGGGCGCGGTTGCTGCTACTGCAGGGCTTGCACGCCCGCCACCAGCCAGCCACCCGTGCCGTTGACCGGCTTGGTCATGTTCCAGACCTCGCGGAACGGGCTGGGGCCGGAGGAGGCGTCTTCGCGGATCATCCCCGAGAATTCGACGCTTGCCATGTAGGCATCGGCCAGTTCCTCGATGCCCAGCAGCTGGGCGTCGAGCATGACCACCTCGGTCTTGTTGGGATGACCGCCGGTGTGGCTCTCGCGCTCGGCCAGCTGGCTGCGGATCTCCCCGACCATGCCGTCGGTCATCATGGAGCGCAGCATGGCGATGTCGGCGCGGTCCCAGGCGTCCTGCAGCGTCACGAAGTTGCGCTTGGCGGCCGCGAGGAAACCTTCGGTGTCGAAGCCGGCCGGCACGCCCCACGACTGCCCGCCAGCAAGCGCGGAGCCGATCATGCTGCCGCCGCCCACTGCCGCGGCGCTGGATCCCAACGTGCGGTGCTCGCCCGGCGACACCGTCGATTCGCCCAGGGTGGACGGATGCTGCGCCGGCGCGGTGTCGAACGCGGCGCCCTGGCGTTCCCAGGGGCGGGCCGATGCGTCGTTGCCGACATTGCGGGGGTTGTACTGGTTCGGCGCGCCCGCGTTGTCGGGGCCGGCGGCGCCCTGGAACGCCAGGCCGCCATCGCGCGGCGCGGCGCCGTTGCGCGAGCGCATGACCAGACGCAGCACGGCGAACGCGGCCAGCGCCAGCAGGATGATCATCAGCATGTTGCCAAAGCCGGCACCGAGCCCGAGGGAGTGCGCGAGCCACGCCAGACCAAGGCCCGCCGCCAGCCCGCCGAGCATGCCGGCCCACGGGCGCCTGGGCGCCGCCGCGGCGGGTGCCGGGGCTGGCGTCGCGGGACGAGCGGCGTTCTGCGCCGGCGCGATCTGGTTGCCCGGTTGCGCGGGCGGCACGGCCTGGCGCTGGGTCACGTTGGACGACTGGCGGCCCATGGAGCGGCCGCCACCCAGGCGCGCGGCCTCGGCATTGAGTCCGCCCAGCGCCAGGGCCACGGTCAGCAAAGAAACAAACAACTTGGACATGGGGTCTCCTCTTTCAATGATTCTTCAGCGAGATTCGGTCAGCACTTGATTCCAACATGCAGGGCCACGACGCCGCCGGTCATGTTGTGATAGTCCACATGGCCGAAACCGCCCTCCTTCATGAGGGTCTTGAGTTCGTCCTGCGCGGGATGCATGCGGATCGACTCGGCCAGGTAGCGGTAGCTGTCGGCGTCGCCCGCCACCAGCCTGCCCAGTTGCGGCAGCACCTTGAACGAATACCAGTCGTAGGCCTTGCGCAGTGGCTTGGCCACCTGCGAGAACTCCAGCACCAGCAGCTTGCCGCGGGGCTTGAGCACGCGGTTCATTTCCTTCAGCGCCGCGTCCTTGTGCGTCATGTTGCGCAGCCCGAAGGCGACCGTCACCACGTCGAAATGGTTGTCGGGAAAGGGCAGCTTCTCGGCATCGCACACCAGCGTGGGCAGCGCGACGCCGGCGTCGAGCAATCGGTCGCGGCCGGTGCGCAGCATCGCCTCGTTGATGTCGGTGTGGACCACCTGGCCGGTCGCGCCGACCTTCTTCGCGAAGGCCATCGCCAGGTCGCCGGTGCCCCCGGCGATGTCGAGCACGCGCGAGCCCTCGGACACGTTGGCCACCATCACCGTGTAGGCCTTCCAGGCGCGATGCAGCCCCAGCGACATGAGGTCGTTCATCAAGTCGTAGCGCGTGGCGACCGAGTCGAAGACGCCGCGCACGCGCTGCGCCTTTTCGCTCTCGTCGACCGATTCGAAACCGAAGTGGGTGGTGCTCATGCGCGGGATGTTAGGGCGGAATGAGCGCCTGCAAGAGACACGACCCCGCGACGCCGCCGGGTATGCAAGGCGACCTCTTAAATGAAAAGAGCCGCCATCCCTTGCCACGTCTTGAGTTGCAGCTATCTTTTCGATAGCACGGCGCGGCGCGGGCGATTCAGTGGCTGCCGCAGCCCGGGCCTGCCTTGACGGGCATGGGCGCGTCGCGCTCGACCCCGGCGGCTTCAAGGCGCGCCGCGTAATCGGCCCACAGGCGCTCCTGCTGCGCGCCCAGCCGATAGAGCAATTCCCACGAGAAGATGCCGCTGGCGTGGCCGTCGGAGAAGGTCGGCAGCACCGCGTAGTTGCCGACGGGCTGCAGATCGATCACGTCCACTTCGCGCTTGCCGGTCTGCAGGATTTCCTGTCCCGGGCCATGGCCCTGCACCTCGGCCGACGGCGAACAGATGCGCATCAACTCGAACGGGATGCGAAAGCGCGCGCCATCGGAAAAGGCGACCTCCAGCACGCGCGAGGCGCCGTGCAGCGTGATCTCGGTGGGCGTCGGGGCGCCCGCTTGCAGTCCTGCCATCAAAAGCTCCCTGCGCCGAGGCGCGCCGTCAAATCGTTTTCCAGAGCGGGGCGCCGGCCCGCGATCAGGGCCTCCCGCTCCAGGAAGCGCCCGCGCTGCGCGGCCGCCCACACCGGCGCCGGAAAGTGGCTGTCCCAGTCAAAGCGCGCGATCACGTGCCAGTGCAGGTGCGGCACCGCGTTGCCGAGCGCGGCCAGGTTGACCTTGGTGGGCGCGAGGTGGTCGCGCAGGCACCGCTCGACCAGCGCGACGGCATCCAGGCAGAGCAAGCGCGACTCGCGCGACAGGTCGGTGAACTCGGCCGCATGGTCGCTCCATACCACGCGGTAGAAAGCCGGAAAGCCCGGCTCGTCCGCATGGATCACCCGCAGGCGTGGCGACTCGAACAGCACGCGTCCCCCCGGGCCCTCGCACAGCGCGCAGCCGGGTGCGCGCAGGCCGGTCATGCGCCCTCCCCTGGCACCACGGGCCGGCGCTGGCGGGGGATGCGGGCGGACCCGGCGCAGATCGGCACGACCGTCATACCAGCACCCGCTCGATGCCGCCCTGGTTGGCCGCGGCCACGTACTCGGGCAGCCAGTC
Organism: Variovorax sp.; assembly: GCA_028292835.1. Taxonomy (GTDB): domain Bacteria; phylum Pseudomonadota; class Gammaproteobacteria; order Burkholderiales; family Burkholderiaceae_C; genus Variovorax. The sequence continues at coordinate 533 of JAQGLP010000114.1, read as the reverse complement.
CTTGCCCAGGATCTGGTTGGCCATCTCGACCACGATGTAGTCGGCTTCGAGCAGGCCGTTCTTCAGGTCGTCGCCATAGCGCGACAGGCCCTGCAGGCAGCTCGGGCAGCTGGTGAGGATCTTCACGTTGGCTTTCGGCGCGACCGTGCCGGCCTCGCGCAGTGCTGCCTCGCCCTTCCTCAACTCCTCTTCCTTGCGAAAGCGGATCTGCGTCGAGATGTCGGGCCGCGTCACGCCCAGCGTGCCGGATTCGCCGCAGCAGCGGTCGTTCTTCAGCACGTTGTCGCCGACCAGCGCGCGGACGGTCTTCATGGGGTCCTGCAGCTTCATCGGGCTGTGGCAGGGGTCGTGGTAGAGGTAGCCGGCGCCGCTGGCGTCACCGAGGGTAATGCCCTTCTCGAGCAGGTACTCGTGGATGTCGATGATCCGGCAACCCGGGAAGATCTTGTCGAACTGGTAGCCCTGCAGCTGGTCGTAGCAAGTGCCGCAGCTCACCACCACCGTCTTGATGTCGAGGTAGTTGAGGGTGTTGG
>JAQGLP010000059.1 GCA_028292835.1 Variovorax sp. | reverse complement strand
GGCGAGGGAAAGTACCCGGTGGACGGCAAACCCGGCGCGATCGGCTACCTGGTGGGCGCGCCGGGCAAGGGACTGCACTGCATGTTCCACATGATGAACGAGGCGCGCATCGGCATCGGCATGGCCGCCGCCATGCTCGGCATGGCCGGCTACGAGGCCTCCCTCGACTACGCGAAGAACCGGCCGCAGGGCCGCGCCGTGCAAAAGGCCGGCGCCGACGGCGGCGTGGTCAAGGACGCGGCGCGTCCGCAGGTGCGCATCATCGAGCACGCCGACGTGCGGCGCATGCTGCTGGCGCAAAAGGCGTACTGCGAGGGCGCGCTGGCGCTGGAGCTGTACTGCGCCCGGCTGGTCGACGAGCAGAAGACGGGCAAGGCGCAGGCCACCGACGACGCGCGGCTGCTGCTCGAAGTGCTGACGCCCATCGCCAAGAGCTGGCCGAGCGAGTGGTGCCTGGAGGCCAATTCGCTTGCCATCCAGGTGCACGGCGGCTACGGCTACACGCGCGACTTTCCGGTGGAGCAGTACTGGCGCGACAACCGCCTCAACATGATCCACGAGGGCACGCACGGCATCCAGGCGGCCGACCTGCTGGGGCGCAAGGTGCTCATGGAGCAGGGACGCGGCATGCAGCTGCTGGCCGGGCGCATCGGCGCCACCATCGAGCGCGCCCGCCAGATGCCCGAGCTCGCCGCGCACGCCCAGGCGCTGGCCGAGGCGCTGCGGCGCGTCGGCAGCGCGACGCAGGCCGCGTGGTCGGGCGGCGACCCGCAGGCCGCGCTGGCCAATGCCGTGCCGTACATGCAGGCGTTCGGCCACACCGTCATCGCCTGGATCTGGCTCGACGTGGCGGCGCGCGCGCTGGCCCTCGATGCTACGAAATCGATGGCGACTACCGTAGGCAGGGCGGGGGCTGCAGCCTATTTCTTCCACTACGAGCTGCCCAAGATCGGTGCCTGGCTCAACGTGGTCGAAAGCCGCGACCCGACCTGTGCCGCGCTGCCCGAGGAGGCGTTCTGATGGACGAGCACGCGGCTGTCCACGGTGCGCCGCGCCGGCGGGGCAAGCCGCCCGGGCGCCACGCGACGCTGGAGCGCTGGATCTGGGTGCTGATCTATGGCGGGCTTTTCCTGGTCATCCTGGGCATCGCGACCGGGCGCGCCGACGCGCCGCTGGGCTGGGCCCTGGCGCTGCCCGGCGGCACGCTGGCGGCGGTCGGCGTCGTGCTGATCTACGTGCGCTCGCGCCTCTCGTCCGACTGAAAAAACAAGGCCGATGCGCCGGCCGCCGCGCCGTGGCATCGTTTTTACCGAATCCCATGGGGAGACTTTCATGACCCGCACCGTCCAGCAACTCTTCGACCTCGGCGGCAAGACCGCGCTCGTGACCGGCGGCTCGCGCGGGCTCGGCCTGCAGATGGCGCACGCGCTGGGCGAGGCGGGCGCGCGCATCATGCTCAGTTCGCGCAAGGCCGACGACCTGGAGCAGGCCACGGCCGAGCTGCAGGCCGCCGGCATCGATGCGCGCTGGATCGCCGCCGACTGCTCGAAGGAAGCAGACACCCGCCGCCTGGCCGACCAGACGCTGGAGCGCATGGGCGCGATCGACATCCTGGTCAACAACGCCGGCGCCAGCTGGGGCGCGCCCGCCGAGGACCACCCGGTCGAGGCCTGGGACAAGGTGATGAACCTCAACGTGCGCGGCTACTTCATCCTGGCGCAGCAGGTGGCGCGCGGCTACATGATCCCGAAGAAAACGGGCCGCATCATCAATATCGCCTCCATCGCCGGGCTCAACGGCAACGGCCCCGAGATGCACACCCTGGCCTACAACACCTCCAAGACGGCGGTGATCGGCTTCACGCGCACGCTGGCGGCCGAATGGGGCAAGTACGGCATCAACGTCAACGCGATCTGCCCGGGCTTCTTCATGACCAAGATGGCGGCGGGCCTGATCAAGAGCCTCGGCGAGGAAAAGATGGCTTCGCGCGCGCCGCTCGGCCGGCTCGGCGACGAGGAGGACCTGAAAGGCCTGACGCTGCTCTACGCGAGCGAGGCGGGCAAGCACATCACCGGCCAGTGGCTCGCGGTGGACGGCGGCGTGAGCGTGGTGCTCGGAGCATGACTTCCGCCCCCGACGACATCAACGTCCGTTCCTACACCAGCCAGATCCCGTTCGCGCGGCACCTGGGCTTCGAGCTGACGAAGTTCGAAGGCGGCGAGTCCGAGATCCGCTACACCGCCAGGCCCGAGCACCTCAACACCTTCGACGTGACGCACGGTGGCGCCTGCATGACACTGCTCGACATCGCCATGGCCGCCGCCGCGCGCAGCCAGACGCCCGAGACCGGCGTAGTCACGATCGAGATGAAGACCAGCTTCATGCGGCCTGCGGTCGGTCCGCTGGTCGCACGTGGGCGGCTGATGCACCGCACCGCGACGCTGGCCTTTACCGAGGCCACGATCTACGATGAACAGGAGCGCGCCTGCGCACACGCGACCGGGACCTTCAAGTACGTGACGCGACGCCTGCCGACCGGCCCGGCCAGCGCCAACCCGCAGCGGCCGCCCTCGACCGACTAGATAGGGCACACCCCCTTACAGGGGGCAACACCGGCGGCCCGGCGCAGCCGGTTCCGCAGTGTTCCCGAAGGAATACATGGACAGACAGGCAACAGAAAGGAACATCATGCCGACCAACAGACAACAACTGCTCGACAACCGCCCCGAGGGCGAGGCCGCAGCGAGCAACTTCCGCCTCGTCATCCGCGAAACCCCGCCGCTGCAGGACAACCAGGTGCTGGTGCGCCACCATTACCTGAGCCTCGACCCCTACATGCGCGGGCGCATGAACGACGCCAAGAGCTACGCGCAGCCGCAGCCGCTGGGCGAGGTAATGCAGGGCGGCACCGCAGGCGAGGTGGTCGAGAGCCGGCATCCGAAATACGCGGTGGGCGACAAGGTGGTCGGCTTCGGCGGCTGGCAGGAGTAAAGCGTGGTCGATGCCTCGCAGCCCGGCGCGCTGAAGAAGGTCGACACCGCGCACGTGCCGCTGTCGCACTACCTGGGCGCGGTCGGCATGCCGGGCGTGACCGCCTGGTACGGCCTGGTGAAGATCATCAACCCGAAGGCCGGCGACACGCTGGTCATCACCGCCGCCAGCGGCGCGGTCGGCAGCGCCTTCGGCGCGCTGGCCAAGGCGCGCGGCTGTCGCGTGGTCGGCATTGCGGGCGGGCCGGACAAGTGCCGCTACGTCACCGACGAGCTCGGCTTCGACGCCTGCATCGACTACCGTGCGCATCCCGACGTCAAGAGCATGAGCGCCGCGTTGAAGGAAGCCTGCCCCCAGGGCATCGACGGCTACTTCGAGAACGTCGGCGGCTACATCTTCGACGCCGTGCTGCTGCGCACCAACGCCTTCGCACGCGTGGCGCTGTGCGGGATGATCGCCGGCTACGACGGCCAGCCCCTGCCGCTGGCCAACCCGGCGCTGATCCTCGTGAACCGCCTGAAGATCGAGGGCTTCATCGTCAGCGAGCACATGGAGGTCTGGCCCGAGGCGCTGGCCGCGCTGGGCCAGCTGGTGGCCAGCGGCAAGCTGCGCCCGCGCGAATCGGTTGCCCAGGGCATCGAGGCCGCGCCGGAGGCCTTCCTCGGCCTGCTGAAGGGCAAGAACTTCGGCAAGCAGCTCGTCAAGCTGGTCTGACATTTCGCGGGGGCGTGGCCATGGACACGACGCACGACGTTTTCAACCAGCCCTCGCCGCTGGTCGACTACAACCTCTTCGCCACCAACCGGCCGCTGCGGGACGCATTGAGGTTCAACGTGCCGCAACTGGACGTCGCGCCGCTCGAAGCGCTGGGCGGGCTGGTCGGCACGGCCGGGATGCAGACGCACGCGCGCCTCGCCAACATCCATCCACCGGTGCTGCACACGCACGACCGCTTCGGGCGGCGCATCGACGAGGTGGAGTTCCACCCGAGCTACCACGCGCTGATGGCGGCGGCGGTCGAGGCGGGATTGCACGGGGCGCCGTGGGCGCAAGGCGCGGCCGCTGACTCGCACCTCCTGCGCGCCGCCGGCTTCATGCTCTTCACGGAACTGGAGCCCTCCATCCTGTGCCCGGTCTCGATGAGCTACGCCGTCGTGCCCGCGCTGCGCGGCAACGCGGCCGTTGCCGCCGAATGGGCACCCAGGCTCGCCAGCCGCGCCTACGACCCGGCGCTCAGGCTCTGGCGCGACAAGCCCGGCCTCACCATGGGCATGGGCATGACCGAGAAGCAGGGTGGCTCGGACGTGCGCGCCAACACCACGCGCGCCGTGCGCGTCGGTGCCGACGCCTGGGGCGAGCGCTACGAGCTCACCGGCCACAAGTGGTTCTTCTCGGCGCCGATGTGCGACGCCTTTCTGGTTCTCGCGCAAGCGCCCAGGGGCCTGACGTGCTTCTTCCTGCCCCGCGTGCTGCCCGACGGATCACTGAACGCCATCCGGATCCAGAGGCTGAAGGACAAACTGGGCAACAAGG
>JAQGLP010000086.1 GCA_028292835.1 Variovorax sp. | reverse complement strand
GGCGCGCTGGCCGCGGTCGAGCGGTCGCGGCGCTCCCTGCGCGCGCTGCGCTGGACCATGGCCGGCGGGGCCGCGCTGTGCCTGATCACCGTGGGAGCGCTCGGCCAGTTCGCCCCGTCGCCGATGGCCGGGCTGGACACGCCCGCGCTGCGCGAGGGGGCCGCCGACGAGCCGGTACTGATGCTCGACGTCTATGTGTACGAACTGCCGATGGCTTGGCGGCTCGTGGAGCCGGTCAAGGTCTGGGCCGACTGGACACCCGGGCGCGTGGTGCTGCGCGACAACTGGCGCAAGGAACTGTTCGACGCCGGGGAGTTCGATACCGCGGCACGCGACCGCCTGCTGGTCGGGCTGGACGGCCTGGCCTCAGTGCTGTGCGCGCCGCACCCCACGCGGGTCGTGAGCACGCCTGCCGCGCCGGTCGTCTTCCCGTGGCTGGCGCGGGCCGAGATGCTGGCGGCCAACCCCGAAATCGCCGTCTGGCGCTTCCCCGGCAGCGCGAGCGGCGATCCGGCCTGCCTGCGCGACGCGGTCGCGGCTGTGCCCACCGAGGAGGCGCCCGTCCCATGACGGCGCCGCCGCGCGTGGCCACGCCCCCGGTCTCGCCCGGGACGCGCTGGCTGTGCATCTGCGCCGACGACTTCGGCATGACCGCGGGTGTCAACGCGGCGGTGCTGGAGCTGGTCGAGGCCGGCACGCTGTCGGCCACCGGCTGCATGGTCCGGCGCGATGCCTGGCCGGCGGGCGCGGCGCAGCTGCGCGGCATCGACCCCGCGCGCTGCGACGTCGGCCTGCACCTGGACCTGACCGGCACGCGCCACGGCGGCGCCACCGACCACAAGCCAACGAGCCTGATCGCGCGCGGCTATCTCGGCCTGCTGCCACGCGCCGCGATGCGCTCGGAGATCCGGGATCAGTTGGCGCGCTTCGAGGACGCGATGGGCCGCGTGCCCGCCTTCATCGACGGCCACCAGCACGTGCACCAGCTGCGCGGCGTGCGCGAGGTGCTGCTGGCCGAACTCGCGGCGCGCTACGCCGGCGCGCTGCCGTGGGTGCGCAGCACGGCGCCGGTGGACGCGGGGCGTGGGGCGCGCGGCAAGCAGGCGCTCATCTTCGCGCTGGGCGGCGCGCCGCTCGCCCGGCAGGCGGCACGCCACGGCCTCGCGACCAACGGCGCGCTGCTGGGCGTCTACGATTTCTCGGGCTCGGCGGCCGACTACCGCGCGCGGCTCGAAGGCTGGCTTGCCGCCTGCCGCAGCGGCGACGTGCTGATGTGCCACCCCTCGCGCGACATGGCGCCGGACGACTCGATCGCCGCGGCGCGCCGCAACGAGTACGAGGTGCTGCGGGGCCTGCACTTCCCGCAGCCGGTGCCGGGCGGCGAGGTGGCGGTGGCGCCGCTGTCGCGCTGGCTGGGCAGGTAGGCATCGAAAGCGGCTCCGTCGCACACTGCGCCTGGGCTGGCAGCTATGTTTTCGATAGCAATTCGCCGCGCACCGCGCGCGCGGCCTGCACCATGTTCACGAGCGCCGCCTCGGTCTCGGGCCAGCCGCGCGTCTTCAGGCCGCAGTCGGGGTTGATCCACAGGTGGGCGGGCGGGATGACGTCGGCGGCCTTGCGCAGCAGCGCCACCATCTCGGCCACGGCGGGCACGCGCGGCGAGTGGATGTCGTAGACGCCGGGGCCGATCTCGTTGGGGTAGCGGAAGTCGCCAAAGCCCTTGAGCAGTTCCATGTCCGAGCGGCTGGTCTCGATGGTGATGACATCCGCGTCCATGGCGGCGATCGCCGGCAGGATGTCGTTGAACTCCGCATAGCACATGTGGGTGTGGACCTGCGTGCGGTCGGCCACGCCGCTGGCGCTGATGCGAAAAGCCCGGGTGGCCCACGCCAGGTACGGCTTCCAGCCGGCGCGGCGCAGCGGCAGGCCCTCGCGCAGGGCCGGCTCGTCGATCTGGATGATGCCGATGCCGGCCTGCTCCAGCTCCACCGCCTCGTCGCGGATGGCCCAGGCGATCTGCAGCGCGGTGGTGGCGCGCGGCTGGTCGTCGCGCACGAAGGACCACTGCAGCAGGGTGATCGGGCCGGTCAGCATGCCCTTCATCGGCAGGGACGTGAGGCTCTGCGCGTAGGCGGTCCATTCCACCGTCATGGCGGCGGGGCGCGCCACGTCGCCATAGATCACCGGCGGCTTGACGCAGCGCGAGCCGTAGCTTTGCACCCAGCCGTGGGCGGTGAAGGCGAAGCCGTCGAGCTGCTCGCCGAAGTACTCGACCATGTCGTTGCGTTCGGCCTCGCCGTGCACCAGCACGTCCAGGCCGATGGCTTCCTGCTTGCGCACGGCCAGCAGGATTTCCGAGCGCATCTTCTCGCGGTAGTCGGCGGCATCCAGTTCGCCGCGCCGGAAGGCGGCGCGCGCGGCGCGGATATCGGCGGTCTGCGGGAACGATCCGATGGTGGTGGTGGGCAGCAGCGGCAGGGCCAGGCACGCGCGCTGCACCGCCTGGCGCGCGGCGAAGCCGGAGGCGCGGCGGTCGTGTTCTTCGGTGCCGCGCGCCAGGCGCAATGCCACATCGGCGCGGTGCACGCGG
>JAQGLP010000562.1 GCA_028292835.1 Variovorax sp. | reverse complement strand
GCGCTGCAGCTGGTGGGCGCGGGGGTGGACGTCGAGGAGTTCGCCGCCGACCCCGCGCGGTTCGATCTGCCCGACTCCGTGGTCGGCTTCCTGCGCGGCGAGCTCGGCGACCCGCCGGGGGGGTGGCCCGAGCCCTTCCGCAGCCGGGCACTGGACGGCCGCCGTCCCGCCGAGCCGCCCGCCGAGCTGTCGGCCGAGGACCTGCGCGGGCTCGCCGAGGCGCCCCGGCCGACGCTCAACCGGCTGCTGTTCCCCGGCCCGACACGGGAGTTCGAGCAGAGCCGGGAGCAGTTCGGCGACACCAGCGTGCTGCCGAGCAAGGAGTTCCTCTACGGCCTGCGCCAGGGCGTGGAGCACTCCGTGGACCTCGAGCCCGGGGTCCGGCTGCTCATCGGCATCGAGGCGGTCTCCGACGCCGACGAGCGCGGCATGCGCACCGTCATGTGCACCCTCAACGGCCAGCTGCGACCGGTCAGCGTGCGGGACCGGTCCGTCTCGGCCGATGTCAAGGCCACCGAGAAAGCCGACCGGAGCGACCCGGGGCACGTCGCGGCGCCGTTCGCCGGGGTGGTCACCCTGGCCGTCGGCGAGGGGGACGAGGTGGAGGCCGGCCAGCAGATCGCCACCATCGAGGCGATGAAGATGGAGGCCGGCATCACGGCACCACGCGCCGGGACCGTCTCCCGGGTGGCCATCGGCACGGTCGGGCAGGTGGAGGGCGGCGACCTGCTCGTGGTGCTGGGCTGACCGCCGAGGCGGCTCCCGGCGTCCGTCCGGAGAACGTTGCGTCGCGACTCCGCGTGGGGAGCGTCGCTGTGTACCGTCGGCCGGGATGGCAGGCGGTGGGGACGCGGCTCCCGGGGACCGGCGCAAGGCGTGGGTCTCCCGCGGGCTGACCGGCGCCCTCACCCTGGTCCTGGGCTTCGGCGCGACGGTGCAGATCCAGGAGACGCGCAACCCCGGGGGGCTGACCGGTGCCACCCAGGAGGACCTGGTCGCGATCCTGGACACCCAGAAGTCCGAGGAGGACAGCCTCCGCCGGCAGATCGCCGATGCTCAGCAGGCGGTGGGGAACCTGGGGGCGAGCGACGCGAACTCCGGCCGGGCGCTCAGCGAGGCGCAGAACCGGGCCGCGGCCATCGCACTGCTGGCCGGCACGGTCCCTGCGACCGGGCCCGGCGTGCGGGTGACGATCACCGATCCGGTCGGCCGGGTCACCCCCGGCATGTTGCTCAGCGCGGTGGAGGACTTGCGCGGTGCCGGGGCGGAGGCGATGCAGCTCGACGGCGTCCGCGTCGTGGCGTCCAGCTACGTCGTGGGTTCGCCCGGGGACGTGACCGTCGACGGCCTGCGGCTCGAGGAGCCCTACGAGTTGCTGGTGATCGGCCCGGGCGATGACCTGGCGGCCGCCCTCACCGCCTCGGGGTCGCTGGTCAGCGACGTCTCCCGGGCCGGCGGCACGGCGGACGTGGTGGAGTCCGAGCGCATCGAGGTGACGGCGGTCGTGCACCACTGATCGGCCGGCGCCGACGGCCCGGTCAGGCCGACCAGGTGCTGGCCGGCGGGCGCCGGAAGTCGATCGTGTGCGGCACGAAGAACGACAGGTCGTCGGTGATCAGCCCGTCGGACTCCCGGATGCCCAGCCCGGCCGCCTCGCCGTCGACCACCCAGGTCCCGAGCACCGGGTGGTGCGGACCGTCGGGGCCGGCGAAGTCCGGCAGCGGGCACAGCTGCTGTACCACCCAGCCCTCCGCGCCGTAGCGGCCGCCGCGTCCCTCGAGCACCTCGCCGCCGGGGGCCACCAGTTCGACGTTGTTGCCCTCCCGGCCGAGCAACGGCTTGCGGGCGAAGCCGGTCGCCGTCAGCTCGCCCGCCCGCGGGTCGTCGGCGAAGAACGCCGGGAGCAGCAGCCGGGAGATGACCGGGTCGTGCTCGTAACGCCGCCACAGCACCGGCAGCAGCCCCTTGTTGGACCAGAGCATCTTCCAGATCGGCTCCATCCAGGTGGTTCCGCCCGGACGGCGCAGGTCGGCCAGCACCGACGGCCCGTAGGGGTCATCGAGCAGCCACTCCCAGGGGTACAGCTTGAAGACGACGTCGAGCCTGTTGCCCTGTGGGTCGTAGAAGCCTGCGTCCCCGGTGTCCAGGCCGATCTGCTCGGTGGTGATGACGACGGCCTCGTAGCCGGCCCGCTGCACCGTGTCGGCCAGGTACGCGACGGTCATCCAGTCCTCACCGGAGGTGTCGCCCGCGGTCCAGGCCAGGTGCACGCGCGGCCGGTGCCGGTGCTCGGACTCCCAGCGGGTGAGGTTGCGCTGCCAGGCGGCGACCAGCCGGTCGTCGAGCTGGTTCCACTGGTCGGTGCCCTGCCCGGTCTCCAGGTGCCACGACCACTGCACCACCGCGGCCTCCACCAGGGACGTCGGGGTGTCCGCGTTGAACTCCAGCAGACGCGGGGAGCCCGTGCCGTCCCAGTGCAGGTCGAAGCGGCCGTACACGCTGGGCGGCTCGTCCTCCCACGTTCCGCGGATCACCTCGCGCGCGGCCCGGGGCACGTGCATCCGGTCGAGCAGCCGGTCGTCGGCCAGCGCGGCCTCCCCGGCCTCGACGCAGGCGGCGAAGAGCTGGTCGGTGGCACCGGCGAGCCGGTCGATCTCCGCGGCGGCGAAGTCGTAGAAGACGTCCTCGCGCCAGTAGGACCGGGTCTCCCCGCCGGGGACCGTCGTCTTGTTGTAGACCAGGCCCTGGGTCTCGATGTCGGCCTCCCAGCCGAGCCGCGCCTTTCCGTACAGCCGCCTCACGAACCGGCGCTCCCCCCGCCGGAGCCGAGGCCGCCGGAGATCCGGGTGCCGGAGGCGACCTTTCCGGTCCGGGCGAGCCCGTTGTTCCCCCGGGCCGTGCGGTCCGAGGGGTTCACCCGGGTGGCCACCCCGGTGTACCGGGCCGGGATCTGCTGACCGACGGAGTAGCGGTTGCCGCCGAAACCGCCCAGCAGGAAGAAGAACGGCAGGCCGCCGACGAATCCACCGGAGCGCTCGGCCTCCTCGCACTGGTTCTCGTCGACCACCTTGTCCTGGTGGTCGACGCAGTAGACCTCGCGCGCGTCGTTCTCGTTGCCGCCGGCGCCGCACCCGGACAGGAATCCCACCGCTGCTCCGGTCAGGGTGACCGTGCCGACCGCGGCCCGCACCCGGTTGCCCCTCGCCGTGCCCATGGACTCGTCTCCCCTGCGTGATCGCCCCGACCGGCACATGCTGTCGGACCTGGGCTGCGCCTGTGCACCCGGCCGGCCCGCCCATGCTCACAGGGCCGACCGCACGGTGTCGACCTCCCGGCGCATCGACCTCCCGGCGCATCGACCTCACAGCGCCGACCCAGTCGCACCGGGGGACTGCCACAGGTGCCGCGGCCAGGGTCCCGGTGCGCGTTCGGTGTCCCGCCGGGCGCGCCGACAACGAGGAGCACCGATGAGCGAGCCCACCCGACCCGAGGGATCGCCGACCCCGCAGCCGGCCTGGTCCCCGCCTCCCGTACCGGAGGGGATCGGGGCCGCTGCGCCGTCCGCCACCGGCACCGACCGGCGGAGCCGGGTCCTGATGGGTGCCGCGGCCGTCGGCCTCCTGGGGGCCGGCGTCGTGATCGGCGTGGTGGTGGGCCAGGCGACCGCCGGGAGCGCCGCGGCCGACACCGGGCCCGCCGTGACCCAGCCGGGAACGGCCCCCGAGGGCACCGTTCCCGGGACCGGTGGGTACCGCACCGGCCCGGACGGAGCCGGCGGCTTCGGTGGTCCCGGCGCGGTGCCGCACGGCCGCGGCATGCTTCCGGACGGCGCTGTCCCCGACGGTTCCCCGCCCGACGGATCCACCGGCGGCGACGGGTCCCCGGGCTCGGGCGGGTCCGACGGGACGACCTCCGGGACCGACCAGACCACCTGAGCCGGGCGTCCAGCCGGGCGCGCGCCCCGGATCGGCCGCTTCGCCCGACCCGGTAGGGGGCAAGGGCCG
>JAQGLP010000057.1 GCA_028292835.1 Variovorax sp. | reverse complement strand
GGCGCGGACGCGCTGTATTTCCTGCCATTGGCGCTGGCCTGGGAGGAGCAGGAAGAAGAGCGCCTCAACGGGCTCGCGCCGGCGGCGCTGGCCAAGGTGCGCCAGCAGGCCAATGTCGGCGTGATGGGCGACGCCTTCTACGACGAAGCCTTTTGCCGCGCCATGGTCCAGTCCATCGGGGCCGGCCTCGAACTGCCCACGGCGCAGGGACGCCTGCGCTTTCGGCCGACCGCGGCCTTCGCCAGCCTGGCGGGCGCAGGCTTTTCGACGCTGCCGGTCAGCCGTCCCAGCGCCCTCAGCAGCAACACCGTGGTCAATCTCGACGAGCGGCTGTTCCTCAAGGGCTACCGGCTGCTGCGCCCGGGCCTCAATCCGGAGCTGGAAATGGGCCGCTTCCTGACCGAGGTGGTCGCCTATCCCAACTGCGTGCCGGTCGCGGGCGCGCTGGAGTACTTCGGCAACGATGGCCGGGTCATGACCCTGGCGCTGGTCCAGGCCTATGTGTCCAACCAGGGCAGTGGCTGGGACTACACGCTGGGCTACCTCGAGCGTTTCCTGGACGAGGTTCGCACCGCGAGCGACGAGCTGCCACCGGACGTCCACGGTGGCTTCCTGGCGCTGGCCCGGCTGCTCGGGCGGCGCACCGCCGAGCTGCATCGCGCGCTCGCGACGCGCACGGGCGACCCGGCGTTCGATCCGGAAGCGGTCACGTCCGAGGATGTGCTGGCCTGGCGCGAGCGCGCCCGCAGGGAGGTGGAAGGCACGCTGGGCCTGCTGCGCGAGCGCATGGCCGAGCTGCCGCCGGCGGTCCGGGAGGATGCGCAGGCGCTGCTGCTGCGACACGGCGCACTGCAGGCGCGCCTGGCCGGTGAGGGCATTGCCGCCGGAACCGCCGGGCCCAAGACCCGCTACCACGGCGACTACCACCTGGGGCAGCTGCTGGTCACCGACAACGACTTCGTCATCATCGACTTCGAAGGCGAGCCGGCCCGCAGCTTCGACGAGCGCCGTGCCAAGGGCTCGCCATTGCGCGACGTGGCCGGCATGCTGCGCTCGTTCAACTATGCGCGCTGGTCGGCCCTGAAGCGTGTCGCGCAGAGCGCCGGGGACCTGGTGCGCCTCGATGCGGCGGTGCGGGCCTGGGAGAAGGCGACGTGCGCTGCCTTCCTGGCGGGCTATGGCGAGGGCGCACCGGCGGTCGACGCCGGGCTGCTGGCCCTGTTCCAGCTGGAGAAGGCCTGCTACGAACTGCGCTACGAACTCAACAACCGCGTCGACTGGGTCCAGGTGCCGCTGCACGGCATCCTGGCGCTGCTGGACGACAGCGCAGCCGGCTGAGCCGGCCGGCGCCTCTCCCTACAGGAAGATTCATCATGGAAAGCTTCAGCATCCAACTCGAACCCCTGCGCGCCATCCTCTACCAGATCGGTGCCTTCCTGCCACGGCTGCTGGTGGCGCTGGTGGTCGTGATCGGCGGCTGGCTGCTGGCCAAGGTCGCGCGCTTCGCCATCACCCGCACCCTGCGGGCCATCAACTTCAACGTGCTGACCGAGCGCTCGGGCATGGACGGCTTCCTGCGCCAGGGCGGCATGGCGGGCGACACCACGTCGATCTTCGGCATGCTGGTGTACTGGCTGGTGATCCTGGCCGCGCTCCTGATTGCCTTCAACGGCCTGGGGCTGACCTACATCACCGACCTGCTGGGACGCGTGGTGTGGTTCGTGCCCAACGTGTTCGTGGCGCTGCTGGTCATTGCCTTTGGCTCTTACTTCGCCCGCTTCGTCGGCGACACGGTGCTGACCTACAGCCGCAACGTCAAGCTGCAGGACGCCGTCTTCCTCGGCAAGCTGGCGCAGTACGCGATCATGGTGTTCGTGGTGCTGATCGCGCTCGACCAGATCAAGGTCGGCGGCGACATCGTGCGCCAGAGCTTCCTGGTGATCCTGGCCGGCGTGGTGTTCGCGCTGGCGCTGGCCTTCGGCCTGGGCGGCAAGGACTGGGCCGCCGAGCGCATCGAGCACTGGTGGCCGCGCGAGCGCAAGACGCCCAAGGATCCTTTCGATCCCCGCAATCCCGGCCGTTGATTCCCGCTCCTCCAGGCAAGGTGCGCCCGGCGCGCCTTGCCATGCCTCCACTTCCAGCCCCCTTGGGGCTCGACCATGAAAAAGAACGATCCGATCACTGCCGTATGGCCCGGCCATGCCTATCCGCTGGGCGCCACCTGGGATGGCGAAGGCGTCAATTTTGCCCTGTTCTCGCAACATGCCGACAAGGTCGAGCTGTGCATCTTCGACGACACCGGGCGCCACGAGCGCCAGCGCATCGCGCTGCGCGAGCGCACCGACGGCGTGTGGCACGGCTACCTGCCCGAGGCCCGGCCCGGACTGGCCTACGGCTACCGTGTCCACGGGCCCTACAAGCCCGAGGAAGGCTACCGCTTCAATCCGAACAAGCTGCTGCTCGACCCCTGTGCCAAGGACCTGGTCGGCCGTCTGCGCTGGGGCGATGCGCTCTACGGCTACACCGTCGGCAGCAAGCGCGAGGACCTTTCCTTCGACCGCCGCGACAGCGCCGCCCTGATGC
>JAQGLP010000029.1 GCA_028292835.1 Variovorax sp. | reverse complement strand
CGCTTGGACTTGATGTTGGCCGAGATGCCGCGGCCGGCGGCCGGACGCGCGGCGCTTTCCCAGGCCGGGGGCGCGTCGGTGGCGGGCGCTTCGTAAGGCTTGTCGAAAAACGGGTCGCGCTGAGCGGCGCTCGCGCGGTGCGGACGAGTCGGGCGGGCGCTGCGCGGCTCGAGGCGTTCGCGCGGTGCATCGAGCACGTCGCGCGCATCGCCCGTCTCGCCCTCTTCGCGCCAGTGGCGACGGCCGTCGTTGACGCGGCCGCTCGGACGGTCCTCGTCGAACTCGACGGGTTCGAGCTCGATCTTGGTCTTGATCAGCTTCTCGATGTCGGCCACCAGCCGCACGTCGTTGCTGCCACCGACGAAGCTCACCGCCAGACCCGAAGCCCCGGCACGGCCGGTGCGGCCGATGCGGTGGATGTAGTCCTCGGCGTTGAAGGGAATGTCGAAGTTGAAGACCGCCGGCACGTCCTTGATGTCGAGCCCGCGCGCCGCCACGTCGGTGCACACCAGCAGGTCGACCTCGCCCTTCTTGAAGGCATCGAGCGCCTTCAGGCGCTCGTCCTGACTCTTGTCGCCGTGCAGTGCGGTGGTCTTCAAGCCCTCGCGCTCCAGCGAGCGCGCCAGCCGCGCGCAGCCGAGCTTGCTGTTGACAAAGACGAAGGCCTGCGTGATGCCGCGCTGGCGCACGATCTGCTTCAGGGCGCGGCGCTTGTCGTCGTCCGAGACGCTGTAGAAATGCTGCTCGACGGTGGAGGCCGTCTCGTTGGGCCGCGCCACCTCGATGGTGACCGGGTTCTGCAGGTAGCTGCCGGCCAGCCGCCGGATCTCGGGCGAGAAGGTGGCCGAGAACAGCAGCGTGGTGCGCTGCTTGGGCAGGTGGCTCAGGATGCGCTGCAGGTCGGGCAGGAAGCCGATGTCGAGCATGCGGTCGGCCTCGTCGAGCACCACGTACTCGACCTGGTTGAGCACCGCGTTCTTGGCCTCGATGTGGTCGAGCAGCCGGCCCGGCGTCGCCACCAGGATCTCGACGCCGCGCTTGAGCTCGAGCGTCTGCGGCTTCATGTCCATGCCGCCGAACACCACGGCGCTGCGCAGCTGCGTGTACTTGGCGTAGAGCTTGACCTGTTCGGCCACCTGGACGGCCAGCTCGCGCGTCGGCAGCAGCACCAGCGCGCGCGTGGCGTGGCGCGCCGGCGAGGTCGAGCTGTTCTCGTGCTTCAGGAGGCGCTGCAGCAGGGGCAGCGAAAAGGCCGCCGTCTTGCCGGTGCCGGTCTGGGCGGCGCCCATCACGTCTTGCCCGGTCAGCACCACCGGAATGGCCTGTTCCTGGATCGGGGTCATTGACTCGTAGCCCATTTCGGCCACGGCGCGTGCCAGCGGAGCCGCCAGCGAAAGATTGGAAAAAGAACTTGTCATTAAGCCTGCGATTGTCGCATTACCACAAATCGCGACGATGACAACGGGGAAAAAACCGTGTCCGCGACCTTCTCGCGTCCTGTTTTTGACAGCTGACGAGGCCCGTTCGGCGGGCGCCATCGGCCGATAGCACCGCAAACGCTCAGAGGCTGCGCGTGTTGAAGGTATCGCACGCCTTCATCGAGCCG
Source organism: Variovorax sp. (assembly GCA_028292835.1). Lineage (GTDB taxonomy): Bacteria > Pseudomonadota > Gammaproteobacteria > Burkholderiales > Burkholderiaceae_C > Variovorax. Next base: position 3,629 of record JAQGLP010000029.1, on the reverse strand, counting down.
GTCTGGATGCCGGTCATGAACCAGCGCTGGCGCTGCGCGCTGGAGCCGTGCGTGAAGCTGTCGGGCATCACCGAGCGACCGGCGGAGCGCTGCAGCGCGTCGTCGCCGATCTTGGCGGCGGCGTTCATGGCCGACTCGATGTCGCCGTTCTCCAGGATGTGCCGCGACGCCTGCGCGTGGTTGGCCCAGACGCCGGCGAAGCAGTCGGCCTGCAGCTCGACGCGCACGCTCAGGGCGTTGCTGTCGGTCTGGCTGATGCGCCCGCGCATCGAATCGACCTTGTCGCTGATGCCCAGCAGGTTCTGCACGTGGTGGCCGACCTCGTGGGCCACCACGTAGGCCTCGGCGAACTCGCCCGGCGCGCCGAGCTGGCGCTTGAGCGTGTCGAAGAAGTTGAGGTCGAGGTAGACCTTGCGGTCGCCCGGGCAATAGAACGGCCCCATGGCGGACTGCCCGGTGCCGCACGCCGTCGGGATGGCGCCGCGGTAGAGCACCAGCTTGGGGTCTTGGTAGGTGCCGCCACGCTGCTTGAAGAGGTCGGTCCAGACGTCCTCGGTGTCGGCCAGCACGGTCGAGACAAATTTCGCCGCCTCGTCGTTGGCCGGCGGCGCGTGCGCCGGCTGCTGCGGTTGCTGCTGGACGACCGGCGCCCCGCCACCACCGCTCAGGGCGCCGAGCAGCGTCAGCGGGTTGATGCCGAAGATCCAGCCCGCGATCAGCGCGACGGCGATGGTGCCGATGCCGACACCGCGTCCGCCGATCGGCAGGCCGCCGAAACCGCCGCCACCCCCTCCCCCGCTGTCGTCGCGCCGGTCCTCGACATTGTCGGATTCCCGGTTGCCTTCCCATTTCATGATGCTCTCCTGTGTACCGCTCGACCCTGACGCGGCGATGGTAGCGGCCCGGCTGCAACCCGCATCCTGCGAGGCAGCGGTACGGGGCCCGGGCGACCGTTGCCGGTCTGCCCGCAGGCAATCTCAGCGTATCGAGGCAAAGCCGACCGGCATCAGGCCGGACGCAGCCCGCTGCCCCTGGCCATGGGCGGCGTAAGTATCCGAGTTGTCGACCACTTCAGTGACCTGGCGCGGCGTGCCGCTGGCCACGCACATGTCCATGGCCCGGGTGGAGGTTGACTCGAAGCAGCGGGCCGCCACGGCACGCGAAGTAGCTTGGAGCGATTCGCGTTGTCGGGCCGCCTTCACCTGCGAACTCGTCACCATGGCCATCGCGATGACCTGCGCGATGGCGATGACGGTCAAGGTGGCGATGAGAAGCGCGCGGTAGGGCGACCATGTCGCGGAGGAGTGGGTGTGCGGCATCTGCATGGGAGTCTCTTTTCGTTTTCCAGCCTCGATTGGCTGCAAGCGAATGCTCGGCGATGCGCCCGGCCCAGGCCATCCGCGCGGGTGCGCAACCGCGCGTAGGACGCCGCCGTTGATACAACCCGGCGGCCACCTGCGCTCCCTCAGGCCCTGGGCAATGTGACGCCCTGCTGGCCCTGGTATTTGCCGCCGCGGTCCTTGTAGCTGACCTCGCACACCTCGTCGCTCTCGAAGAACAGCACCTGCGCGCAGCCCTCGCCCGCGTAGATTTTTGCGGGCAGCGGGGTCGTGTTGCTGAATTCGAGCGTCACGTAGCCCTCCCATTCGGGCTCGAACGGCGTGACGTTGACAATGATGCCGCAGCGCGCATAGGTGCTCTTGCCCAGGCAGATGGTGAGCACGTTGCGCGGGATGCGGAAGTACTCGACCGTGCGCGCCAGGGCGAAGCTGTTGGGCGGGATGATGCAGCTGGTGCCCGAGAAATCCACGAAGCTCTTCTCGTCGAAGTTCTTAGGGTCGACCACCGTGCTGTGGATGTTGGTGAACACCTTGAATTCCTGCGCGCAGCGGATGTCGTAGCCGTAGCTGGAGGTGCCGTAGCTGATGAGTTTATGGCCCTCGCGCTCGCGCACCTGGCCCGGCTCGAACGGCTCGATCATGCCGTGCTGCTCGGCCATGCGCCGGATCCATTTGTCGCTCTTGATGCTCATGTTGCGTAGGGCTGCGTAAGGGGCGGGCATTGTGGCACGGAGGCCCCGTACCTTCCCGGACGGCGGCGCGACCGCCTGCGCGCGGTCCCGAGCGCTACAGCGCCTGCGAGATCACCGTGCGCTCGACCAGCCGGTCGTCGCCCAGCACGATCAGGGCGAACAGCAGCTCCTCCAGGGTCTCGGCCAGCGCCGTCTTGCGCGCCAGCAGCGGCGTGGCGGCCGGGTTCAGCACCACGAAGTCGGCCTCGCAGCCCGGCTGCAGGTTGCCGACGACCCCCTCCAGGCCCAGCGCGCGCGCGGCGCCCCCGGTATGGTCCCACCACAGCCGCGAAGGCGGGATGCTGATGCCGGGCTTGGTCTGGCCCTCGCGTCCGACGCAGTAGGCCGCCAGCATGGTCCGGAACGGGCTGAAGCTGGTGCCCGCCCCCACATCGCTCGCCAGGCCGTAGTGGTAGCCGATCCGGTCGGCGCCCTCGAAATCGAAGAAGCCGCTGCCCAGGAACAGGTTGCTGGTCGGGCTTGCCGCCGTGGCCGCGCCGGTCTCGCGCATCAGCCGCCGGTCGTCGTCGTCGAAGTGAATGCAGTGCGCATAGACGGCGCGCTCGCGCATCAGGCCGAAACCCCGGTACACGTCGAGGTACGAGCGGGCCTGCGGGAACAGTTCGCGCGCCCACTTCACCTCGTCCCTGTTCTCGGCGACGTGCGAGTGGATCCAGGTGTCGGGGTATCGGGCGGCCAGCTCGCCGGCGCCGCGCAGTTGCGCGTCCGTGCTGGTCGGCGCGAAGCGCGGCGTGATGGCGTAGCCGAGGCGCTCGACGTTGTGCCAGCGCCGGATCAGCGACTCGGTGTCGATCAGGCTCTGCTCGGTCTGGTCGCGTACGCCGTCCGGCGAATGGCGGTCCTGCAGCACCTTGCCGCTGATCATGCGCAGGCTCCGGCGCTGCGCGGCCTCGAAAAACGCCTGTACCGACGCCGGGTGCGAGGTGGCGAAGGTGAGCGCCGTCGTGACACCGTTGCGCAGCAGTTCGTCGAAGAACACCTCTGCGACCTCGGCCGCGTGCGCCGGATCGCCAAACCGGCTCTCGGCCGGGAAGGTGTAGTTCTCCAGCCACGGCAGCAGCCCCTCGGAGGGGGCACCGAGGATATCGGTCTGCGGAAAATGGACGTGCATGTCCAGGAAGCCCGGCGCCAGGAGGCGGCCCGGCCAGTGCGTGACCGGCGCCTCGGGATGGCGTGGCGCCACGACCGCATGGTTGCCGGCGTCGAGCACGCGCTGGCGGCCCTGGGCGTCGGGCGCGACGACCAGCAGGCCGTCCTTGTCGAACAGCGCGCGGCCGGAGGCATCGAAGCGCAGGAGGGACGCTCGGTAGGCTTTTTTCATCGTGGCCGAAGCGTAATGCAAGGCTGTCGCACAGCGATGGCGAAGCATGTATGACCGTTATACGGCCCCGGCCACGTCGGGCCGGCCGTGCTGCGGCCGTATCGCTGTCAGTGCGCGATCCGCCCCTGCACGCCCTCGGCCAGCCAGTTCATCCGCAGGATCTGCTCGTCGCCCAGGGCGCCGCCCTGAGGGATGACGACATGGCCTTCGTTGTCG
>JAQGLP010000003.1 GCA_028292835.1 Variovorax sp. | reverse complement strand
GAACTGCGCGTCGGCGTGCGCAAGGTCAAGGGCGGCGTCTTCTCCAACTGGATCAACGAGCACCTGCAGCCCGGCGACACGATCAGCGTGATGGCGCCCCAGGGCCGCTTCTTCGTGCCGCTGGACGCGCAGGCGCAGCGCCACCACGTCGGCATCGCCGGCGGCAGCGGCATCACCCCCATCTTGTCGATCATGAAGACGGTGCTGGCGCGCGAGCCGCAAAGCCGCTTCACGCTGGTCTACGGCAACCGCAGCCTCAAGTCCACCATGTTCAAGGAGGAAATCGAGGACCTGAAGGACCGGTACCTCACGCGGGTGGCGCTGCACCACGTGTTCTCCGACGAGCACACCGACGCGCCCATCAACATGGGTTTGATGAACCGCGAGAAGATCGGCGAGTTCCTGGCCGGCCCGGTGCCGGCCGCGCAGATCGACCACGCCTTCGTCTGCGGCCCGTTCCAGATGAACGACGAGGCCGAGGCCGCGCTGCTGGCCGCCGGCGTGCCGGAGGAGCGCATCCACATCGAGCGCTTCGGCGTCGCGCTGCAGGCCGCCGGCCAGGTGGGAGCCGTGGTGCACGAGGCCCGGCCGGAAGACGCCGAGCAGGCCCGCATCGTCATCATCCGCGACGGGCTGCAACGGGAAATCTCGTTCGCCAAGGGCCAGCCGAGCATCCTGGATGCGGCGTCGGCGGCCGGGCTGGAGGTGCCCTATTCATGCACCTCGGGCGTGTGCGGCACCTGCCGCGCCAAGCTGATGGAAGGCCAGGTGCGCATGGAGCGCAACTTCGCGCTCGACAAGAAGGAGGTCGCCAGCGGCTTCGTGCTGACCTGCCAGGCGCACCCGCTGACCGACCGCGTGGTGCTGTCGTTCGACGAGCGCTGAGCCGTGGCGCCGGTCCTCTCTGTTGGGGTCTATCAGAATGGCGCCGCCCGGGCGATGCCGCTCCAATGGGCGCCTGCCGAGTTCGCACTTTTTTATCCCATTCAATGACCAGGAGACACGATTGAAATTCCGCACCCCCCTGCTGTTCGCCGCCCTGTGCGCCGCCCTTGCGGCGCACGCCGACATCAACGTCGGCGTGACGGTGTCGGCCACCGGCCCGGCCGCCTCGCTCGGCATTCCGGAGAAGAACACGGTCGCGCTGATGCCCAAGACCATCGGCGGGCAGAAGATCAACTACATCGTGCTCGACGACGCCTCCGACACCACCGCCGCGGTGGCCAACACGCGCAAGCTCATCACCGAGAGCAAGGTGGACGTGGTGCTGGGCTCGACCGTCACGCCCAACTCGCTCGCCATGATCGACGTGGTGTCGGAGGCCAGGACGCCGATGATCTCGATGGCCGCTTCGGCGCGCATCGTCGAGCCGATGGACGACAAGAGGAAGTGGGTCTTCAAGACGCCCCAGAACGACATCATGATGTCGCTCGCCATCGCCGACCACATGGCGCAGGCCGGCATCAAGACGGTCGGCTTCATCGGCTTCTCCGACGCCTACGGCGAGGGCTGGTACCAGGAGTTCGCCAAGGCCGCCGCGCTCAAGCACCTGCAGATCGTCGCCAACGAGCGCTACGGACGCAGCGACACCTCGGTCACGGGCCAGACCCTGAAGCTCATCGCGGCCAAGCCCGACGCGGTGCTGGTGGCGGGCTCCGGCACGCCGGCGGCGCTGCCGCAAAAGGCCCTCAAGGAGCGCGGCTACGCCGGCAAGCTCTACCAGACGCACGGCGTGGCCAACGCGGACTTCCTGCGCGTGGGCGGCAAGGACGTCGAGGGCACCTTGCTGCCGGCCGGCCCGGTACTGGTGGCCGACCAGTTGCCGGCCGCCAACCCGATCAAGAAGTCGGCCACGGCATATGTCGCGGCCTACGAGGCGGCCTATGGCAAGGGCAGCGTCTCGACCTTCGGCGCCCATGCCTGGGACGCCGGCGTATTGATGACGACGGCGATTCCCGTGGCGCTCAAGAAGGCGCAGCCCGGCACGCCCGAGTTCCGCGCCGCCCTGCGCGACGCGTTGGAGCAGGTCAAGGAGGTGCCCGGCGCCCACGGCATCTTCACCATGTCGCCGACCGACCACCTGGGTCTGGACCAGCGCGCCCGCGTCATGGTCAGGATCGAGAGCGGCGCCTGGAAATACCTCCCCTGAACCAGGGCTCGCCCGATCGAAAGTTTCGCCATGGATTCGCAGATCGCCCTGCTGCTGGGGCAGGACGGCATCGTCAACGGGGCGGTCTACGGGCTGATGGCCGTGGCGCTGGTGCTGGTGTTTTCCGTCACCCGCGTCATCTTCATCCCGCAGGGCGAATTCGTCACCTTCGGCGCGCTGTCGATGGCGATGCTGCAGGCCGGGCGCGTGCCCGCCACGCTGTGGCTGCTGCTGGCGCTGGCCGGCGCCGCGCTGGCGGTGGAGGGCTGGCGCTGGAAGCGCGGCGCCACGGTCGACTGGCCCTCCGCCCTGTTCTGGTGCGCCGCGATGCCCCTGCTGGCGTGCGCGCTGGTGCTGGGCTGGCGGCCCGCCTCGCTGGCCGGGCAGGCCCTGGCCACCCTCGTCCTCGTCACGCCGCTCGGACCGCTGCTCTACCGCCTCGCGTTCCGGCCGCTGGCCAACGCCACGGTGCTGATGCTGCTGATCGTCTCGGTGGCGCTGCACGGCGTGCTGGTCGGGCTCGGGCTGCTCTTCTTCGGCGCGGAAGGCTCGCGCACGCCGGCGTTCTCGGACGCGCGCTTCGACCTGGGCGGCCTGCCGGTGTCGGGCCAGTCGCTGGTGGTGCTGGGCGTGACACTGGCGCTGGTGGCGCTGCTGTTCGTGTTCTTCGAGCGCTCGATGGTCGGCAAGGCGCTGCGCGCGACCGCCATCAACCGCGTCGGCGCCCGGCTGATGGGCATTCCGACCGAGCTGTCGGGTGACCTCAGCTTCGCGCTGGCGGCGCTGATCGGCGCCGTCTCGGGCCTCTTGATCGCGCCGCTCACCACCGTCTACTACGACACGGGCTTCCTGATCGGCCTGAAGGGCTTCGTCGCGGCCATCGTCGGCGGGCTGGCGAGCTACCCGCTGGCGCTCGCCGGCGCGCTGCTGGTCGGCCAGCTCGAATCGTTCTCGTCCTTCTGGGCCAGCGCCTTCAAGGAGGTGCTGGTGTTCACGCTGATCATCCCGGTGCTGTGGTGGCGCTCGCTGCGCAGTCGCCATGTCGAGGAGGACGAGGAGTGAGCACCCCTGTCGATCGCAC
>JAQGLP010000534.1 GCA_028292835.1 Variovorax sp. | reverse complement strand
CGCCCGTCGAGGCAGGCGCTTTGCTGGCGGCCACGATCCCGGGCCGCCTCGTGCGGCAGAGCGGTGACAGCGCTTCGCGCGGTCCGACACCGCCCGCTATCGAAGCGCCCGCGCCGCTGATGCCACGGGCGGACACGCGACCTGCGGCGCGCTCGACACCGCCCTTTCCGCCCCAGGGAGCCGCAAGGCCGCGTGCGGCCGCAGGCCTGACCGCCGACGACGGCAACACCGAAGTCCATATCCACATCGGCCGCATCGACGTCACCGCGGCGCACGATGCGCCGCCAGCGCGGCGGCGTTCGGCGGCGGCGGCTCCGCCGGCGCCGATGTCGCTCGACGGCTACCTCGCGGCACGCCAGCGGGGGCGCCCGTGAGCACCGCGCTCGCCATCGCCGGTGTGACGGCCGTGCTGCGCGACCTGCTCAACGATGGGCTGATCAACCACAACGTCAGCGGCACGCTCGGCAGCAGCGTCACGGTCAGCGTGCTCGCGCCCGACCGCGTGGTGCCGGCCAGCGGCAGCGAAGCCTCGCAAATCAATCTCTTCCTCTACCTCGTCACGGCCAACCCGGGCTGGCGCAACGAGGGGCTGCCGTCGCGGGACGTGTCGGGGCGCCTGCGCCTCGCGAACGCGCCGCTCGCGCTCGACCTGCACTACCTGCTGTCGGTCTACAGCGGTGGCGACCTGCACGCCGAGATCCTGCTCGGCTATGCGATGCAGCTGCTCCACGAGATGCCGGTACTCACGCGCGACGCGATCCGCACCGCGCTGAGCCCGTCGCCCGACGTCGGCACCGCGCTGCCGCCGGCCTTGCGGGCACTGGTCGACTCGGGACTCGAAGACCAGGTCGAACTGGTCAAGCTGACGCCGCAGTACCTCAGCACCGAGGAGGTGTCGAAGCTCTGGACCGCGATGCAGAGCCATTTCCGGCCGACCGCCGCCTACACCGCATCGGTGGTCCTGATCCAGGCGCGCAGGCCTGCCAGGTCGCCGCTGCCGGTGCTGAGCCGCGGACCGGTCGACCCGGCGACGCACCGCGACCGCGGCATTGCCGTCACCCCCGGCCTCACGCCGCCGGTGCCGATGCTGACGGCCGTCGTGCCGCCGGCGCGCCAGCCGGTGGCGCGCATCGGCGACACGGTCGACCTGCAGGGCCACGACCTCGACGGCAGCGGCCGCGAGGCGCTGCTGTCGAACGACCGCTTCGGAGTCGACCTGGCCCTCGCCGCGCTGGCGCCCCCCGGCGCGGGCGCGGCGGTGTTGTTGCGGTTCACGCTCTCGCCCGCGCTCGTCGCCACCTTGCCGGTGGGGGTCTACCGCGTCGGCGCGCGGATGCTCAGAACCGGCGACCCGGCGCCGCGCGAGACGAACCGCCTGGGCATGACCCTCGCTCCGCAGATGACCAACCTGCCGCTCGCCGTGGCGCGCAACGGCGCCGGCACGGCCAGCTTCACGGTCGAATTCACGCCCGCATTGCGCGCCGGCCAGGAGGCGGTGCTGGTGCTGGGCGGCAACGAATACCGGCCGCGGGCCATCGGCTCGCCGCCGACGTCGCTGAGTTTCGAGATCCCGAACGCGCCGGCCGATGCGCTGCTCGCGCGGCTGCGCATCGACGGCATCGAGAGCCCGATCATCGACCTGTCCCAGGCGCCGCCGGCGACGCCGACCTTCCTGGACCAGCGGGTGGTCATTACATGAACGCGCCCGACCGCCATCGCGACTGGACCAACGCAAACCAGCGCCTGCTGGTCGCCGAATTCGCGCGCCTGAAGCAGCAGCTGGGCGGCGCGGGAGACGCCGAGGCCCTGAATGCCACCCTGGAGGCCGCCAGCGAGGCCATGCCTGAACCGGCCGCCATCGACCGTCTCGTGCAATGCTGTGGCCTCAGCGCATTCGAGCGCGACGTGGTGGTGCTGTGCGCCGGCGTGGAAATGGACGCGCAGCTTGCCGCCCAATGCGAGATCGCCGGGGCGGAACCGCGCCGGCACGGCGCCACCTTCGGCCTGGCGCTGGCGGCGCTGGAGGCCCCGCACTGGAGCGCACTCGCTCCGGTCGGCCCGCTGCGGCGCTGGCGGCTCGTGGAAATCGACGAATCGGCCGGCTTGGCGCGCGGGCGCCTGCGCATCGACGAGCGCATTCTTCACTACCTCGCCGGCGTGAATTACCTCGACCCTCGGCTGCGCAGCCTGCTGCGCGAAGCAGCACCACCGGCCGCCATGGCCGACGCGCACCGCGCGGTCTGCGACGCCGCGTGCAACGCCCTTGCAGCGGCGGCGGCGCAAGGCGAGGCGCCCTTGCTGTGGCTGAGCGGCGACGATGCGCCGGGGCAGACCGATGTGGCCACGGAAGTCGCGACGGTGTTGGGCCTCAGGCTGCACGTCCTGCGGGCGGATGACGTGCCTGCCGGTCCTGCCGAGATGGAAGCCCTGGCCACCCTCTGGGAACGCGAAGCCCTGCTGCTCGGCAGCGCCCTGCTGGTAAGCGGCGGCGCCGAGGCTTTGCCAGCCCCGGTGGTCCGGTTCATCGAGTCCTTGCGCGGCCTGGTTTTTGTCAGCGCCGGCCAGCCGCGGACGCTGGAACGCCCCACCCTGCGCTTCACCATCGACAAGCCCGGCCCGGTTGAACAGAAACGCCTTTGGCAGCAGGCGCTCGGCGCCGGGGCGGATCGGCTCGATGGCGCGCTCGACGGGGTTGCCGGTCAATTCAAACTGAGCGCCCGCGCCATCCAGGCCGAGGGCGCGCAGCTGGCGCCCGCACTGGCCGCGAGCGACCACCCCGACGAACTCATGTGGTCGGCCTGCCGCGACCTGGGCCGCGCGAGGCTGGACGAACTGGCGCAACGCATCGAATCCATCGCCGGCTGGGCGGATCTGGTCCTGCCCGAGGCGCAGATGGCCGTGCTGCGGCAGATCGGCGCCCACGTGCGCCATCGGCTCAAGGTCCACCTGGAATGGGGCTTCGCCGACAAGGGCGCCCGGGGCCTGGCCGTCAGCGCGCTGTTCGCCGGCGAAAGCGGCACCGGCAAGACGATGGCGGCCGAAGTGCTCGCACGCGAGCTGCGGCTCGATCTCTACCGCATCGATTTGTCGGCGGTGGTCAGCAAGTACATCGGCGAATCCGAAAAGAATTTGCGCCGCGTCTTCGATGCCGCGGAAGACAGCGGCGCGATCCTGCTGTTCGACGAGGCCGATGCGCTGTTCGGCAAGCGCAGCGAAGTCAAGGACAGCCACGACCGCTACGCCAACATCGAGGTCAGCTACCTGCTGCAGCGCATGGAGGCCTACCGCGGGCTGGCCATCCTCACCACCAACCTGAAGGGCGCGCTGGACGTGGCCTTCCAGCGCCGCCTGCGCTTCGTCGTGCAGTTTCCGTTTCCCGACCGGGTCCTGCGCGAAGCCATCTGGCGCAACGCCTTCCCCGGGCGCACGCCCCTCAATGAGATCGACACCGGCAAGCTCGCCCGGCTCAACGTCACCGGCGGCAGCATCCGCAACATCGCCCTCAACGCGGCGTTTCGCGCGGCCGAATTCGACGAGCCCGTCTCAATGGCGCACCTGCTGCACGCGGCGCACCACGACGCCGGCAAGCGCGAGCATGCGTTGAGCGATGCCGAGACAAGGGGATGGCTGTGAGCGACCGCGTCGTGCTGCACATCGACCGCCTGGTTCTCACGGGCATCCCGCAGGCCGAGCGCGACGCCCTGGTCCATGCGTTGCGCGACACGCTCGCACAGTCGATGGCCGAGCCGGGTTTCGCGCAGAGGCTGGCGCGCCGAGGCGATCTCGCGACGCTGCGCGTTGCCACGCTGCCATCGGAACGCAGGGCCAGCAGCGCGCAGGCCTTGGGGCACGCGGCGGCGCGGGGCATCGCCGGGAGCCTGAAGCGATGAGCACGCACAGCGTGGCGGCCACCGCCCAGCCTCCGATGCGCCAAGCCGACAGCGGCGGCGTCCTGCGCCTGCAACGCAAGTGCGCCTGCGGCGGCAGCGAGGGCCTGGCCGAGGGGTGCGAGAGCTGCCGGACCCAGAAGCTGCTGGGCCTGCAAGCCCAGCTCACAGTGGGCCGTGCCGGCGACCGCTTCGAAAGCGAGGCCGACCAGGTCGCCGATCGCGTACTCGCCGGCCACCGCGCCGCGCCCGATGCCGCGGCGCCGGTG
>JAQGLP010000527.1 GCA_028292835.1 Variovorax sp. | reverse complement strand
CGCTGCACACTCCGGTTTTGTTTCGAAAAACATAGGGTTAACACCAGTGCCTTCCATTCAACCCGCGCATGCAATTGCCGGCGCCCCGACCAGCCTGAAACCAGTGCCTGCAGCCCTGCCGGGGTCGTTGCTGCTGTTGCTGGCCACCGCCGCGGGCCTGGCGGTGGCCGCGCTCTACTACAGCCAGCCGATGCTCGGCGTGCTGGGTGGCGACATCGGCGCCTCGGCTCGCGAGGTCGGCCTCGTGCCGACGCTCACGCAACTGGGCTACGCGCTGGGCATCCTGCTGCTGGCGCCGCTGGGCGACCGCTACGACCGGCGCCGCATCATCCTGGCCAAGGCGGCCGTGCTGTGCGTCGCGCTGCTGGCGGCCGGTGCCGCGCCCGCCATCGGCATGCTGCTCGTCGCCAGCCTGATCATCGGCCTGTCGGCCACCTTGGCGCAGGACATCGTGCCTGCCGCCGCCACGCTGGCGCCCGAGTCGGGCCGCGGCAAGGCTGTCGGCACGGTGATGACGGGGCTGCTGCTCGGCATCCTGCTGTCGCGCGTGGTGAGCGGCTTCGTGGCCGAACACCTGGGCTGGCGCGCGATGTTCTGGGCCGCGGCCGCCAGCATCGCGCTGGCCGGGGCGGCGGCTTGGCGCGGGCTGCCGCGTTTCCAGGCCACGACCCAGCTGGCCTATGGCGCGCTGCTGGGCTCCCTGGGCCAGCTGTGGAAGCGCCACGGCGCGTTGCGCCGCGCGGCGTTGGCGCAGGGCCTGCTGTCCGTCGGCTTCAGCGCCTTCTGGTCGACCCTGGCCGTGATGCTGCACGGCGAGCCTTTCCACCTGGGCAGCGCGGCGGCCGGCGCCTTCGGCCTGGCCGGCGCGGCGGGTGCGCTGGCCGCCCCCATCGCCGGGCGCATCGCGGACCGTCGCGGTCCGGAACTCGTCACGCGCCTGGGCACGGGGCTGGTCGCCGTGTCCTTCGCGGCCATGGCGTTCGCGCCGCTGCTGTCGCCGCACGCCCAGCTGTGGCTGATCGGTGCCAGCGCCATCGGCTTCGACCTCGGCGTGCAGGCCACGCTCGTCTCGCACCAGACCCTCGTCTACGGCATCGAACCCGGCGCGCGCAGCCGGCTCAACGCGGTGCTGTTCACGGGGATGTTCATCGGCATGGCCGGGGGCTCCGTGCTGGGCGCCCTGGCGCTGGCGCAATGGGGCTGGATGGCGGTGACGGCGCTGGCGACCGCGTCCGCCGTGGGCGCGCTGGCCGTGCGGGTGTGGCCGGGGGCGCGGGCGGCGAGCTGAGCGGGACTGGCCGGGCCCCGGGTCAGGCGGTGATGAACAGCGCCGGGTCCACCATCGTGCGGTCACGCGGCCGGTGGCGCCGACCACGGCTGCCCTAAAAAACCGCGATCCGGTTTTCGCTCAGGGCTTTCGCTGCGGCAGCCCGGTCTTGATCGGGACCCCTGGCACCTTTTGACCAAAGGCTGCAGCCAGCCGGTGCGCTTGGCGTGCCGAGTCGGCCAGCGCTTTTTGGAGCGCCTTGGGAGAAAGCATCAAAGGTTTTTCTTGCTGAGTTTTTGCAGCTTGAGCCATGGCGCGGCCTCCTTCACGTCCAGTGTATCGTCGTCCTGCGCTGCGATCAGCCGTGCTTGTGGAGGGGACGAGTTGTCGAAAACCGCCCATCGCGTGGCGAGGGGCGAATAGATCGTCATGAAGTTCGCCAAGCTCCGCCCGAAACGCCTGCGCACCACCTCGGCCGGCACGGCATGGCCACCCAACGAAACACGCAGCTTCACGCGTCGAACGGCCAGCTGCGCGTTGGCAAGCGAGAAGTAGTAGATGGAGATGCGGTACCCATCGGCCTTGAGTCTGCGGAGAAACGGCGCAAACGTTCGGCTCGACAACGTCGATTCGAATGCAAAGTCTGCTCGCTCCGCAGCCAACTGCCGAATCCTCTTGAGCATGATGCGTCCCGCCTCGAACGTGACCGTATTCGTATTGCGGCCCGACAGGCCTCGAGCGATGTAGTCGGCATTGACGAAAATCTCTATGCCAAGGCCAGCCAGGATGGCATCGGCATGAGTGGATTTTCCGGCGCCGTTCGGGCCGGCAAAGATCACCACACGCGGTGCGGGTTGCTTCGCCATCGAGTAAGGACAAAAAGAGCGCGGTTCATGGCAAGTCGCTTCAGGCGGTAATGAACAGCGCCGGGTCCACCATCGTGCGGTTGAGCATCACGCCCCAGTGCAGGTGCGGCCCGGTCACGCGGCCGGTGGCGCCCACGGCGCCCAGGCGCTCGCCGGTCTGCAGCCGGTCGCCCGGCTTCGCGTCGATGGCGCTCAGGTGGCAGTACATCGTCAGCAGCCCGCCGCCGTGGTCGAGCCAGACGGTGTTGCCGTTGAAGAAATAGTCGCCCGTGTCGATCACCCGGCCCGGCAGCGGTGCCAGCACCGGCGTGCCCGTGGCGGCCGCGATGTCCATGCCGCTGTGCGGATTGCGCGACTGGCCGTTGAAGACGCGGCGCAGGCCGAAGGAGCTGGAGCGGCGGCCGGGCACCGGCACCTGCATGTACAGGTCGGGTGAGGAGGAAGCCGGCGGCTCGCTGAAGGTGGCCGTCACCGCAGCCAGATGGACGCGCTCGCGCTCGTAGCGGGCCTGGTCCGCGGGCGACAGGTCCACCGTGCGCGGCGCGACGCTCAGGCGCTGCTCGGCGTACCGCTTAGGCGCCACCGTGTAGGCCAGCGACCGCCAGCCGCCGCCAGCCTCCGTCTGCACGCCGATGCGGGCCTCGCCAGGCTTGGCCGCCAGCGCGATACCGACCAGCGCGGTCCACTCGATGGGGTCGCCCACGACCCGCAGCGGCACATCGCCCGAGCGCGCCACCGGCCGCGCG
>JAQGLP010000507.1 GCA_028292835.1 Variovorax sp. | reverse complement strand
GTTCATCGTGAGGTTGGGCACTTCCTCCTGATGCATGTTGCAGCACTGGTAACCCACGCACTCGCAGCCGCAGTCCGCGCCGCGCCCGCCGGTCAGTTCCATCACGCGCTCGATGCCGCCGCCTTCGCTGTCGTCGATGGGCACCGCGCCGATCTTCTCGGCCAGCGCCAGCCTGTCCTTGTGGGTGTCCACTACCATGACCAGGCTGGCCCCCTTGATGGTCGCCGACAGGGCAGCCATCAGCCCGACGGGGCCGGCGCCGTAGATCACCACCGACTCGCCGGGACGCAGTTGCGCCAGCTCGGTGGCATGGTAGCCCGTCGGGAGGATGTCGGACAGCATCACGTAGTCGGTCTGCTTCTCCTGCGCATCGCGCGGCAGGATGAGGCAGTTGTAGTCGGCATAGGGCACGCGCAGCAGCTCCGCTTGGCCGCCGTGGTAGGGCCCCATGTCGGCGAACCCGTAGGCGGCGCCGGCGAGCCCCGGATTGGTGGTCAGGCAGTAGTTGCTCAGCCCGCGCTCGCAGTACTCGCAAAAGCCGCAGCCGATGTTGAAGGGCATGGACACCATGTCGCCGACCTTGACACGGTCTACGGCCGGGCCGACCTCGATCACCTCGCCCACATTCTCGTGGCCGAGGATGCGGCCCGGCTTCATGTCGGTCCGCCCTTCGTACATATGAAGGTCCGAGCCGCAGATGTTGGTTCGGGTGATGCGCACCAGCGCATCCGTGGGCCGCTCGATGCGGGCGTCGGGCATGTCCTTCACCTGAACATCCCGCGGCCCGTTGTAGACCAGTGCTTTCATGACGTCACCTTTTTCTTTCCGGCCGGCTTGCGCGCCGGCGCACTCTTTTGCAGCGCTTTCTTGCGCGCGTAAAGCTCGGGCACCATGCCGCGCAGATCGGCAGTGGAGTAGCGCGCCTTCAGGAAGATCTGCTCGCGCTCTTCCATCACGTGGTCCATGATGGTCGTGAACAGCTGCTTGACCGTGTCGTCGTAACTCGCGTCCGTGGGCGCCATGCCCTGGATCCGGGCGATCGCCTTCTTGGCCTCGGCGTGCTCGCGCAGCGCCTCTTCCATCAGCGGGTCATCGTCGATGGCGGCCCGGACGGCCGGGTAGAAGATCTCCTCCTCGATCTGCGCGTGGACGCTGAGGTCCTGGCAGATCTTGAGCGCCAGCTGCCGCCTGTCCTCGGACGGCGCGCCGTCGTCACATAGGCCCTGGTAGTCGAGGAACAGCTTCTGGACCAGTTTGTGATCCGCGTCCAGCAGGTCGACCGCGTCTTCATAGAAAAGGGTTGCGCTCATGGGCACTCCTTAAAAATGGAATACAGCGTGCGCCGCGCGTTTGGCGCCCCTGTGAGGGAAGGCGAAGAAGAGCCGTGGGAAGGGTCCCACGTCGAGCGATCCCTCTAGTACTACAGCCGGGCTTTCGCTTTACGAAGGCGGCACGCCCAGTGGTACCGCTTGGCGCGCTGCTGGTGACGTCGCCGCCAATGTGACCATGCCAGGACCACGCGCTCCAGCCGTCCTCGGTAGTGCCGTACACCTGGTAAGCCCACTGATACACGCGCGGCCCCTTGGCGCCGGGGCCGCAACCGAGGCTCTGCCACGCCCGCCGTGGCAGAGCCTCGGCGATCTCGGCCACCGTGCGGCGCGGCCCGTAAAGTTGCTGCCCACTGGTGACGCCCAGCACATAGCGCCCGATCGATGAAGGCGTAGCCCTTGGCAGTTGCATAAGCCAGGAACACGCCGACCTGGCAGTTCTCGATGCGGCCCGCGGTGCCCGAATACTGACGCTGCACGCCCGCACTCTTGTCGCGCCCTTTTTCAGGAATCCCGTCTCGTCGAGCACCAGCACGCCATCGCGATCAGCCAAGTGCTCGATCACGTAGCTGAGCAGCACGTCGCGCAGCGCATCGGCATCCCAGCGCGCACGCGCCAGGAAGTCCTGCACACCGTCTGGCGATGCGTCGCCGGCGGGGCCTCGGCCAAATGCCAGCCGTTCTTGCGCTCCAGCGGCGCAAGCAGCCCCTCCAGGTAGGCCCGTGCGCGTCGGCGCAGTTCAATGCGCCCGAAGCAAGGGGCGATCTGATACTGCAGTTCTTCCCACTGCAGCGCCCACGTGTTGAATCGTGCGTTCATGGCCAGCCTCCATGACGAGTCCAGACACTGTGGCGCAGCAAGCCGCATTCCTAAAAGCCCGGCTGTAGTACTAGCGGGCCGAGGCGCTGGCCGCGCTCCACAGCGGCTGCAGCCGCGCGCTCTCTTCCTCGAAGCGCGCGTTGACGCGTTTCTTTTCTTCCTCCTGCTCGCCGATGAAGCGCCTTTGCACGGCCGCGCTCTGGGCGTTGTCCTGCGCCCGGCGGCGCAGCACGGCCGGGGCCTTGCCCGGGTCCTTCCTGTAGAACTCGAGCTCGTCCTCGATCGGTTTGCGCTGCGCGGCCAGCTCGCCGAGACGCAAGCGCGCGGCTTGGATCACGGTGTCGATCTGTGCCAGCGCGTCCTCGCGCGCGCGCTGGTGGGCCGCGGCGACAGGGTAGCGGGTGAGCAGTGCGCGATCGCGCCGGTGCTCCTCGACGCGGCGCAGTTCGCGCTGCGCCGCCTGGCGGGCCCGTTCCTCGCGCTCGGCCAGCTCCTGGCCCGTGTAGCTGGGCTCCAGACGGCGGCGCACGGTGCCGCTCGGGTTGAGCTCGCGCTGCTCGCGGTCGCTGCATTCGGGCAATGGCCGGTCGGAGGTGAGGTTGCGTCCGTGCGCATCCACGCAGTTGTAGATGCCGCCGGCGGGCGCGGCGGACGGTGCCTGCGCCTGCGCCGCAGCCATGCCGAACAGCACGCAGGCTGCAAAAACTCCTGTTCGGTGGCGCAACACAGTCACTTTTTCAAAAACGTTTTTCAGGCGGCGCCGTAGCGGGCCCGGTAGGCCAGGACCTCCTCGTGGTGGGGGCCCAGCGCGTCATCGGCGTGCTCCGCGAGATACTGCAACAGGTCGTCGAGCGTGGCAATGGCGACCACCTGCAGACCCAGCTGATTGCGGACATATTGCACGGCGCTGTGCGGCACGTCGAGGCCGTTCTCGGTGGCTTTTTCCTGTCGGTCGAGCGCGATGGCGACCGCGTGCGGCGTGGCGCCGGCGGCGCGGATGGCGGCAATCGACTCGCGCACCGCGGTGCCGGCCGACATCACGTCGTCGACGATCAGCACCCGGCCCCTGAGCGGCGCGCCCACCAGCGTGCCGCCCTCACCATGGTCCTTGGCTTCCTTGCGGTTGTAGGCGAACGGCACGTTGCGCCCGCGCCGCGCCAGCTCGGCGCAGAGCGTGGCGCCCAGCGGAATGCCCTTGTACGCGGGGCCGAAGACCATGTCGAACTCGATGCCGCTCGCGATCAACCGCTCTGCATAGAATTCGGCCAGCCGCAGCATCTTGGCGCCGTCGTCGAACAGGCCGGCGTTGAAAAAGTACGGGCTCATGCGGCCGGCCTTGGTCTTGAATTGGCCAAAGCGCAGCACGCCCGATTCGAGGGCGAACCGCACGAAACGCTGCGCGAGCGCACCTTCCTCACTCATTCCAGCCATCGGGGATCCTCTTTTTGTTCAAACTCACCAGCCTCAACCTCAACGGCCTGCGTTCGGCCGCCACCAAGGGCGTGGCCGACTGGGTGACCGAACTGGCGCCGGATTGTATTTGCATGCAGGAAATCCGCCTCCAGGCCAGCGACGTCGAGGGGCGCTTCGAGGAGATGGCGGGCCTCAGGGGCTACTTCCATTTCGCCGAGAAGAAAGGCTACGCCGGTACGGCGATCTACTCGAAGCATGCGCCGAGCGACGTCAGGGTCGGCTGGGGCGAGCGCGAATTCGACGCCGAGGGCCGCTACCTGGAGCTGCGCTTCGACACGCCGCGGCGCAGGCTCTCGGTCATCAGCTGCTACTTCCCGAGCGGCAGCTCGGGCCCGGAGCGCCAGGCGGCCAAGTTCCGCTTCCTGGCGGGATTCTTCCCGCACCTGACCCGGCTCAAAAAGGAGCGCGACTTCGTGCTGTGCGGCGACATCAACATCGCGCACCAGGAGATCGATCTGAAGAACTGGCGCGGCAACCAGAAGAACAGCGGCTTCCTGCCCGAGGAGCGCGCCTGGATGACACGGCTGCTCGACGCCGGGGTCGCCGGCGCCGGGCTGGTGGATGTGTACCGGGCGCTGCAGCCGCACGCCACCGACGCAGCCTACACTTGGTGGAGCAACCGCGGCCAGGCGTATGCGAAGAACGTGGGCTGGCGGCTCGACTACCACCTGGCCACCCCGGCGCTGGCGGCCCTGGCGCGCAGCGAGGAGATCTACAAGACGCTGCGGTTCTCGGACCACGCGCCGATCACGGTGGACTACGAGTTCAGGCTCTGAGCCGCAACACTGGTGGCGCTGCGGCCGCGAACCCGGGTTCAGCCGCCCTGCTTGGGACGCTTGCCGGGGTTCTTCTTGCTGCGCGTGGCCTTGCCGCGCTCCAGGCTGACCTTCTGGCCGCCGCCGGTCCTGGGCAGGGTGAAGCCCGGCAGGGGCGTGGGCTTGGGGGCGCTGATATCGGCTTCAACTCTGATTTTCTTGGCCATGGGGGCTCCGTTCAAAAGGACTGGAATATAGCGAAGCCGCGCTCCGCCCTTCAGCCACCCTTCGCCTGGCGGTACAGGCCCTCGACCTTGGGCACGTTGGCTTCGAGCTTCCTGATGCGGTCCGGGCCGCTCGGATGGGTGGAGAGAAAGCCCAGGCCGCCCTCGCGCTTGGAGGCCGCGGCCATCTTCTGCCACAGCATGACCGAGGCCTGCGGGTCGTAGCCGGCGCGCGCGGCGAGCTCCAGCCCGACCAGGTCGGCCTCGGTCTCGTCGCCGCGGCTGAACTTGAGCGTGAGGAGCTGCGTCGCGCCGCGCGCCGCCATGTCGCCCATCTGGCCGAGTCCGAGCAGTTGCGCACCCATCGACAGCGCCATGCCGGTGCCTGCGCTCTTGGCCATGCGCGACCGGGCGTGCTCGCGCAGCGCGTGCGCCATCTCGTGGCCCATCACCATCGCGGCCTCGTCGTCGGAGAGCTTCAACTGGTCGAGGATGCCGGTGAAGAAGGCGATCTTGCCGCCGGGCATGCAGAAGGCGTTGATCTGCTTGCTGCCGATCAGGTTGATCTCCCATTTCCACTGCGCGGCGCGCGCGTTCCACTTCGGGGCGAAGGGAATGATGCGCGCGGCGATGGCGCGCAGGCGCTGCAGCTGCGCGTTCCCCTCGCCCGCCAGCGCGCCCTGGGCGCGGGCCTTGGCGATCAGCTCGCCGTACTGCTGCACGGCGCTGTTCTCCAGCGTCTCGGCCGGCACCAGGTTGCGCGCCACCGAAGCGCCGCCGACATCGACCTGCGCCAGCGCCGGCGCCGCCGCGCCGGCGGCCAGCGCGCCCGACGCGAGCAGGAAGGCGCGGCGCGCCTGCCAGGGGGAGGAGGTGGGGGAAGAAGGGCGCATGAGGCAGAGTCGGCACATGCGGGAATAATAAAGACACCGCGAGACTGCCCGCCTCCCGCCCTTCCACTCGCCTTCTCCTCCCCTGCCCATGTCCGTCCCCTCCGCCGAAGTCCGTCCCGCCGCCGCCGAGGCCGGCCGGGCCCCCGACAGCGCCGAGGGCAAGCGGCCCTGGCGCGATGCGCTGCGCGTGTACCTGGAGCCCGCCACGCTGCGCATGCTGGCGCTGGGCTTCTCGGCCGGCCTGCCGCTGCTGCTGGTGCTCGGCACGCTGAGCTTTCGCCTGCGCGAGGCCGGCATCGACCGCACCACCATCGGCTACCTGAGCTGGGTGGGGCTCGCCTACGGCTTCAAGTGGGTCTGGGCGCCGCTGGTGGACCGGCTGCCGCTGCCGCCGCTCACCACGCTTCTCGGGCGCCGCCGCGGCTGGCTGCTGCTGGCGCAATGCGTCGTGATCGGCGGGCTGGTCGGCATGGCGCTGATCGATCCGCGCGCCGGGCTGCGTCCGCTGGTGGCCTGCGCGCTGGTGGTGGCCTTCGGCTCGGCCACGCAGGACATCGCGCTCGACGCCTTTCGCATCGAGTCGGCCGCCACCGAGAAACAGGCCGCGCTGGCTGCCGCCTACCAGACCGGCTACCGCATCGCGATGATCTGGGCCGGCGCCGGCGTGCTGTGGATCGCGGCCTGGGCCGAAGTGGCGCCGGCTGCCAGTGGCGCGGCGGCCTACCAGAACGGCGCCTGGCGGGCCGCCTACCTCGCCATGGCGGCCTCGATGGCGGTCGGCGTGCTGACCGTGCTGCTGTCGCCCGAGCCCGCGCCGCGCCCGTTCACGCCGGCCAGGAGCGCGGGCGAATGGCTGCGCGGCGCGCTGGTGGAACCCTTCGCCGACTTCATCCGCCGCTACCGCTGGCAGGCGGCGCTGATCCTGTCGCTGATCGCCATCTACCGCATCAGCGACGTGGTGATGGGCATCATGGCCAACCCGTTCTACGTGGACATGGGCTTCACCAAGGACGAGGTGGCGACGGTCAGCAAGGTCTTCGGCGTGGTCATGACGCTGGTGGGCGCCTTCGTCGGCGGGGTGCTGTCGATGCGCCTGGGCGTGATGCGCGTCTTGATGCTGGGCGCGGTGCTCAGCGCCTCGAGCAACCTGCTGTTCGCCTGGCTCGGCTCGCGCGGTCACGACCTGACGGCGCTGGTGCTGGTGGTGTCGGCCGACAACCTGGCCGGCGGCATCGCCTCGGCGGCCTTCATCGCCTACCTGTCGAGCCTGACCAACATCAACTACTCGGCTACGCAGTACGCACTCTTCAGCTCGCTGATGCTGCTGCTGCCCAAGTTCATCGCCGGCTACTCGGGCGCCTTCGTCGATGCCTACGGCTACGCCCGCTTCTTCACCGCCACCGCCGCGCTCGGCGTGCCGGTGCTGCTGCTGGTGTGGCTGGCGTCGCGCAGTCTGAGCATCAAAAGTGCCGCCGCCCCACGTCCCTAGGGCGCTCGCAGCTATTGTTTTCATAGCGCCACGGGACACGGCTGCGCGGCGGCCCCGGGCAAGCTGGTAGGCTTTGCCTGCTTTTTTCCGCTTTTCTTGTCCACGCATCGACCGCCGTGCCCGCCCGCATTCCTCCCCTCCAGATCAGCGCCTACACCGCCACCACGGCGGTGGGCATCGGCAAGACCGCGCTGCAAGCCGCGCTCGAAGCGGGGCGCGGCGGCCTGCGCCCGAACGACTTCGGCCCGGCGCCGCTCGCCACCTGGATCGGCCGCGTCGACGGGCTGGAGGCCGCCTTGCTGCCCGAAGCACTCGCCGCCTGGGACTGCCGCAACCACCGCCTGGCCTGGCTGGGCCTGCGGGCTGACGGCTTCATGGAGGCCGTGGCGGCGGCGCGCGAGCGCCACGGCGCGGCGCGCGTCGCGGTCGTGATGGGCACCTCGACCTCCAGCATCGGCGAGACGGAAGACGCCTACCGGCAGCTCGACGCCGACGGCCGCTTCCCCGAGGCGCAGCGCCGCCCCGAGGTCCACACGCCGCATTCGCTCGCCCTGTTCGTGCGCGATGCGCTGGCGCTCGAAGGCCCATCGTCCACCCTCTCGACCGCCTGCTCGTCGAGCGCCAAGGTGTTCGCCACGGCCGAGCGGCTGCTGCGGCTCGGGCTGGTCGACGCGGCCGTGGTGGGCGGCGTGGACACGCTGTGCGGCAGCGTGCTGTTCGGCTTCAATTCGCTCGAACTGGTGTCGGGCGGGCCGTGCCGGCCGTTCGACGCGGCGCGCGACGGCATCAGCCTGGGCGAGGCCGCCGGCTTCGCGCTGCTGGAGCGCGCGGACGGCGCCACCGCCGGTGCTTCCCTGCAGCTGCTCGGCTACGGCGAGGCCAGCGATGCCCACCATATGTCCACGCCCCACCCCGGCGGCGCCGGCGCCGAGCGCGCGCTGGACGACGCGCTGGCGCGCGCCGGCCTGGACGCCGACGCCATCGACTACATCAACCTGCACGGCACCGCCAGCGCCAAGAACGACGAGGTCGAGGCGGCGCTGGTGGCCCGGCGCTTCCCGGCGCGCACGCACGCTGGCTCGACCAAGGGCTTCACCGGCCACACGCTCGGCGCGGCCGGCATCGTCGAAGCGACCATCAGCCTGCTGGCGCTGGAGACCGGCTGGATGCCCGGCACGCTCAACAGCACCCGGCTCGACACCACCTGCGGCCCGCAGATCCGGCTGGCGCCGGCGCGGGGCGACGTGCGCCACGCGCTCAGCAACTCCTTCGGCTTCGGCGGCAACAACTGCGTGCTGGTGTTCGGAAAAGCATGACGCACGAACAGACTCTCCATCCATGACCCGCACGCCGATGCTCTACATCGAAGGCCCGGCCTTCTGGGCGCCGAC
>JAQGLP010000506.1 GCA_028292835.1 Variovorax sp. | reverse complement strand
CTCAAGCCGTCGCGCTGGTTCGAGGCCTCGGCCGCCGCCGGCTACCGCCTGCTGCCAGTGGGCGACGTGCTCGCCAGCACCCGGCGCTCGCGCGCGGCGCGGCTGGCACTCTGGCGCTGGCTGGTCGCGGGCTTTTGCATGATGCAGGTGATGATGTACGCCTATCCCGCCTACATCGCGCAACCCGGCGACATGACGCCCGACGCCGTGCGGCTGCTGCGCTGGGCCTCCTGGGTGCTGACGCTGCCGGTGATGTTCTTCTCGTGCGGTCCCTTCTTCCGCAACGCGCTGCGCGACCTGGGCCAGCGCCGCATCGGCATGGACCTGCCGGTCGCGCTCGGCATGGCGATCACCTTCGCGGTCAGCAGCGCCGGCACCTTCGATGTCGCGGGCCCGCTCGGCCACGAGGTCTACTTCGATTCGCTCACGATGTTTGTGTTCTTCCTGCTGACCGGGCGCTGGCTGGAGATGCGGCTGCGCGACCGCACGGCTGGCGCGCTGGAAGCGCTGGTGAACCGGCTGCCCGACAGCATCGAGCGGCTTGGCGCCGATGGCGCCTTCACACGGGTCGCGGTGCGGCGGCTGGCGGTGGGCGATGTGGTGCGCGTGCTGCCCGGCGAGGCCTTCCCGGCGGACGGGGTGGTGGTCGTGGGCGACACCTCGGCCGACGAGGCGCTGCTGACCGGCGAATCGCACCCTGTCGCGCGCCCCTGCGGCGCCCGCGTGCTGGCCGGCAGCTACAACCTGGCCTCGACGGTGCAGATGCAGGTCGAATCGATCGGCGCGAGCACGCGCTTCGCGCAGATCGTGGCGCTGATGGAGGGTGCCTCGTTGTGCAAGCCCCGTCTTGCCCGGCTGGCCGACCGTGTGGCGCGGCCCTTCCTGGTCGGGGTGCTGGGGGCAGCGGCGCTGGCGGCCGCGCTGTGGTGGCCTGTCGATTCCAGCAAGGCGCTGATGGTGGCCGTGGCGGTATTGATTGCCACCTGCCCATGCGCGCTGTCGCTGGCCACGCCAGCCGCGATGCTGGCCAGCGCCGGCGCTCTGGCGCGCGGCGGCGTGATGGTGCGCAATCTGCAGGCGCTGGAGGCATTGGCCGCGGTCG
Source organism: Variovorax sp. (assembly GCA_028292835.1). Lineage (GTDB taxonomy): Bacteria > Pseudomonadota > Gammaproteobacteria > Burkholderiales > Burkholderiaceae_C > Variovorax. The sequence goes on along the minus strand of JAQGLP010000506.1, from coordinate 6,072 downwards.
ATACCGTGGTGTTCGACAAGACCGGCACGCTCACGCGCGACACGCCCCGGCTTGACCAGGTCCACAGCCGCCCCGGGGTCCGGCAAGACGAGGCGCTGGCACTGGCCGCGGCGCTCGGCGCACAGTCGTTGCACCCGGCGGCCCGCGCGGTGGTCAAGGCGTGGTCCGCCCGGCAGCCGGCGCCTGCGCCCTGGACCCTGTCCGATTTCACCGAGCGCGCGGGGCAGGGCGTGGAAGGGACATTGCGGCCCTGCGGCGGGATGGGCGGTAGAGGCCGGCGCCTGCGTCTGGGATCGGTGCGGTTTTGCGGCGGTGCGCCGCGGCACGTGCGAGCGGCGCAGGTTCACCTGGCCGATGACCAGGGCTGGCTCGCGAGCTTTGAGCTGGCCGAGGATCTGCGCGACGATGCGATCGCCACCGTGGCCGCGCTGGAGGCGCAGGGCCTGAGCGTTCATCTGCTGTCGGGCGACCGCGACGGCGCGGCGCACCAGATAGCGGCCCGTGCCGGTATCCGCCATGCCCGGGGCGACTGCACGCCCGAGGACAAGCTGCGCGCGTTGCGGCAACTCCAGTCACGCGGTCGTTGTGTCGCCATGGTGGGCGACGGCTTGAACGACGGGCCCGTGCTCGCCCACGCGCACGCTTCCTTCGCCTTTGGCCAAGCCGTTCCGCTGGCGCAGGCGCGTTCCGACTTCATCGTGCTGGGCGATTCGCTCGCCGCCATTTCCCGGACCATCGCGCAGGCGCGCCGCTCGATACGGGTGGTGCGGCAAAACCTGTGGTGGGCCGCCGGCTACAACCTGGTGTGGGTGCCGTTCGCCTTTGCCGGCTGGCTGCCGCCCTGGCTGGCCGGGCTCGGCATGGCCATCAGTTCGGTGGTGGTCGTGCTCAACGCGTCGCGGCTGGCGGTGCCGCCCGCGGCGCCAGTGGCGGCCAGGGGATAAGACGCTGATGGACATCCTGTTCCTGCTGATCCCCCTTTCGGTCGCGCTGGTGCTGGTGATCCTTGGCGGCCTCTGGTGGGCCATCGACCGGGGCCAGTTCGACGACGTGGAGCGCGAGGGCGAGCGCATTCTCCACGGCGATTGATCTGCATCAAGGTGTCGGGCGCAGGACACGCGGAAACTCGTCGCTGTCCAAGAAAAAGGCTCGACGATGCAATCTCCGAACCCTCCTGCAGCAGCGGTGTATCACGACACCGTGGTGCGGCAATTTGCCCTCATGTCGGTGGTGTGGGGCGTGGTCGGCATGCTGGTGGGGGTGGTCATCGCCTCGCAGCTGGCCTGGCCCGATCTCACGCACGGAATTGCCTGGCTCAGCTACGGTCGCCTGCGTCCGCTGCACACCAACGCGGTGATCTTCGCCTTCGGCGGCTGCGCGCTGATCGCGACCAGCTACCACGTGGTCCAGCGCACCTGCCGGGTTCCGTTGTTCGCGCCCCGGCTGGCGACCGTCACCTTCTGGGGATGGCAGGCAGTGATCGTCGCCGCCGCCATCAGCCTGCCGCTGGGCTACACCTCCAGCAAGGAGTACGCCGAACTTGAATGGCCGATCGATATCCTGATCGCGGTGGTCTGGGTGTCGTATGCCATCGTGTTCTTCGGCACCATCGGCCGGCGCAAGGTGCGCCACATCTACGTGGCCAACTGGTTCTACGGCGCCTTCATCATCGCCGTAGCGCTGCTGCACATCGTCAACAGCGCGGCCGTCCCGGCCGGCTGGATGAAGAGCTACTCGGCCTACGCCGGCGTGCAGGACGCGATGGTGCAGTGGTGGTACGGCCACAACGCGGTCGGCTTCTTCCTGACCGCCGGCTTCCTCGGGATGATGTACTACTACATCCCCAAGCAGGCGGGCCGACCGGTGTACTCGTACCGGCTGTCGATCGTGCACTTCTGGGCGCTGATCTTCACCTACATGTGGGCCGGCCCGCACCACCTTCACTATACGGCGCTCCCGGACTGGACGCAGTCCATCGGCATGGTGTTCTCGCTGATCCTGCTGGCGCCGAGCTGGGGCGGGATGATCAACGGGATCATGACGCTCTCGGGCGCCTGGCACAAGCTGCGCACCGACCCGATCCTGCGCTTCCTGATCGTGGCGGTCTCGTTCTACGGCATGGCGACCTTCGAAGGCCCGCTGATGTCGATCAAGACGGTCAACGCGCTCTCGCATTACACGGACTGGACCATCGGTCACGTGCACGCCGGCGCGCTCGGCTGGGTGGGACTGATCACCATGGGCTCGCTCTACTACCTGATCCCGCGCCTGTACGGCCGCACCGAGATGCACAGCGTGAAGGCGATCGATCTGCACTTCTGGATGTCCACCATCGGCATCGTGCTCTACATCGCCGCCATGTGGATCGCCGGCGTGATGCAGGGGCTGATGTGGCGCGCCATCAACGACGACGGCACCCTGACCTACACCTTCGTCGAGAGCGTGAAGGCGACCTACCCGTACTACGTGGTGCGCTTGCTCGGCGGCCTGCTCTACCTGGGCGGCATGCTGGTGATGGCGTGGAACGTCTGGATGACCGTGATTTCAGGGCGCTCGGTGAACGTGCCGGTCCCGCAAATCGCCACCGCCCACGCCTGAGGACCGCGCCATGAGTTCCAAGATTCCATCCCCCGGCTTCACGCACGAGAAGATCGAGACCAACAACTTCCTGATGATCGTGCTGATCCTGCTGGTGATCGCCCTGGGCGGCATGGTCGAGATCGTGCCGCTGTTCTTCCAGAAGTCGACCACCGAGGCCGTCAAGGGCGTGGAGCCGGCCACGCCGCTGCAGGTGCTCGGGCGCGACATCTATGTGCGCGAGGGCTGCGTGGGCTGCCACTCCCAGATGATCCGGCCGTTGCGCGCGGAGACGCTGCGTTATGGCCACTATTCGGTGGCGGGCGAGTTCGTCTACGACCGCCCCTTCCTCTGGGGCAGCAAGCGCACCGGCCCCGACCTGCACCGCGTCGGCGGCAAATACAGCGACGAGTGGCACCGCATCCACCTGAACAATCCGCGCGACGTGGTGCCGGAGTCGAACATGCCCGCCTACACCTGGCTCGAAGGCACGCCCATCGACGCGGCCGAAACCGAGACGCACATGCGCGCGCTGCGCCGTGCCGGGGTGCCTTACACGCAGGAGCAGGTCGCCACCGCTTCCGACGCGGTTCGCGGCAAGACGGAGATGGACGCCCTGGTGGCCTATCTGCAATCGCTCGGACTGGCTCTCAAGTAAGGCGCGCACCATGGACGTCACCGTTTTGCGAATCGTGGCCACCCTTGCTTCTTTCGGGGCTTTCATCGGCATCGTGTTCTGGGCTTGTTCGCACCGGAACACCAAAGGCTTCGAGGAAGCCGCCCAACTGCCCTTCGAACAGGACTGAAGCAGCACCATGAGCGATTTCATCGACACCTTCTGGTCGCATTACGTGACCTTCCTCTCGCTGGGCGGCATCCTGGCCTGCGCGCTGCTGCTGTGGCTGACGGCTCGTGGCCGCACGGTCTCCGCCGGCGACAACACCACGGGCCATGTCTGGGACGAGGACCTGCGCGAAATGAACAATCCCATGCCGCGCTGGTGGATGGGCCTGTTTGTGCTCACCATCGTGTTCGCGCTGGGCTATCTGGCGGCCTATCCGGGCCTGGGCAGCTACCGGGGTGGGCTGGGCTGGAGCACCGACGGCGAATACGCCAGGGAGGTCGACCAGGCCAGCCGCGAACTCGGGCCGGTCTACGACAAGTACGCGGCGATGCCCGCCGAGCGCGTGGCCGCCGACCCGCAGGCGATGGCCATCGGCGAGCGCCTGTTCCTCAACAGCTGCGCGCAATGCCACGGTTCCGACGCGCGGGGCGGCAAGGGCTTTCCCAACCTGACCGATGGCGACTGGTTGCACGGCGGCACGCCGGAGAAGATCCAGGAGACGATCGCCCTGGGCCGCACCGGGGTCATGCCTCCAATGGCTGCCGCGGTGGGCACGCCGGAAGACGTGAAGAACGTCGCGAACTACGTGCTGAGCCTGTCGGGCAGCCCGCACGATTCGGTGCGTGCCGGCCTGGGCAAGCCCAAGTTCACCGCCTGCGCCGCCTGCCACGGCGTGGGCGGCGGCGGCAACCCGGCCGTCGGCGCGCCGAACCTGACCGACAAGATCTGGCTGCATGGTTACGGACAGGAAGCGATCATCTCGATCATCAACACCGGCAAGACCAACCAGATGCCGGCGCAGCAGGGCCGCCTGACCGATGCGCAGATCCACGTTCTGGCGTCGTATGTCTGGGGCCTGTCGAACCGCGCCGGCGCGGCGCCCTGAGAAAACACTTGGCCGAACCCATTGTCACCAAGCGCACGCCGCGGCCCGTGATCCCGATCGCGGTGGCCGGAGAAGGCACCAGCCTGTATGCGGCGCACAGGAAGATTTACCCGCGCAGCGTGAACGGGGTCTTCGCGCGCTGGCGTTGGGCGATGGTGCTGGTCACGCAGGCCGTCTTCTACGGCCTGCCCTGGCTCGAGTGGGGCCAGCGCCAGTCGGTCCTGTTCGACCTGGCTTCCCGGCGCTTCTATGTCTTCAGGCTGGTGCTCTACCCCCAGGACCTGATCTACCTGACGGGCCTGCTGGTGATCTCTGCGATGTCGCTCTTTTTGTTTACCGCGGTGGCGGGGCGTCTGTGGTGCGGCTACGCGTGCCCGCAGACGGTCTACACCGAGATGTTCATGTGGGTCGAGAACAAGGTGGAGGGCAACCGCACGGCCCGCATGCGTCTCGACCAGGGCGCCTTGTCGTCGGAAAAACTCCTCAAGAAGACCTCCAAGCACCTCGTGTGGCTGGGCATCGCGTCGTGGACCGGCTTCACCTTCGTCGGCTATTTCACGCCCATCCGCGAACTGGGCCTGGCGTTCCTGCAGACGCGCATGGGCTCGTGGGAAGTGTTCTGGGTATTTTTCTACGGCTTTGCGACCTACGGCAACGCGGGCTTCATGCGCGAGCAGGTCTGCAAGTACATGTGCCCCTACGCTCGGTTCCAAGGCGCCATGTTCGACCGCGACACGCTGATCGTCAGCTACGACGTCGTGCGCGGCGAACCGCGCGGCGTGCGCGCCCGGGGCAGCGACCTGAAAGTGCAGGCGCTGGGCGACTGCATCGATTGCGGCCTGTGCGTGCAGGTGTGCCCGACCGGCATCGACATCCGCGAAGGGCTGCAGTACGAATGCATCGGCTGCGGCCTGTGCGTGGACGCCTGCAATACCGTCATGGACAAGATGGCCTACCAGCGCAACCTGATCAGCTACGCCACGCAGAACGGCCTGGCCAACCGCTGGACGCCCAGGCAGGTGCTGCACCGCGTGTTGCGCCCGCGCGTGCTGCTCTACACGGGCGTGCTGCTGGCGCTGTGCATCGGCCTGCTCGCGAGCCTGGTGACCCGCATGCCGCTCAAGGTCGATGTGGTGCGGGACCGGGCGTCGCTCGCGCGCATCGTGGACGGTGGCAAACTCGAGAACGTCCACCGTTTGCAAATCATGAATGCCACCGAGCGGAGGCAGCGCTACAGCATCGAGGCCAGCGGCCTGCAGGGTGTGACCGTCGCGCCGGCGCAGCCGTTCGAGGTTGGGCCGGCGCAGTCACGCTGGGTGGCGGTGCGGCTGCAGGTGCCCTACGGCAGTGTTTCGCCCGGTTCGCATACCGTTCATTTCAACGTGCGCTCGGCCGACAATGGAGCCCAGGTGTCCGAGAAAGCCACCTTCCTGGTGCCACGCTGAACTGGAGAAAAAGAGAAGATGAGCCTTTTCGATACGTCGCTCGCGCCAGGCACGCCCTGGTGGCGGTTTCCGCTGGTCTGGATGGTGATCGCGGGGCCCGCCGTTGTCGTGGTGGCCGGCCTTGTCACGCTGTGGCTCGCGGTGCGAATGTCCGACCCGGTCGTGGCACAGGACCCCTACCGCCAGGGCAGCCGGATCAACGAGACGCCATCCGACAAGAAGCTCATGCCCGCCTTGTCAGGGCGCAACCACGCGGCGACGCCCGGCGAAGATGTCCCCGTCCACCAGCGCTGACCCCATGAAAAACCGCCGATGGATGT
>JAQGLP010000491.1 GCA_028292835.1 Variovorax sp. | reverse complement strand
ATCACTATCCAGCGCGGCTTCACGCGCTATGCCGAAGGCTCGGTGCTGGTGTCGTTCGGCCACACCAAGGTGCTGTGCAATGCGTCAGTCGAAGAGAAGGTGACGCCGCACAAGCGCGGCAGCGGCGAGGGCTGGGTCACGGCCGAGTACGGCATGCTGCCGCGCGCCACCCACACCCGCAGCGACCGCGAGGCCGCGCGCGGCAAGCAAAGCGGCCGCACGCAGGAAATCCAGCGCCTGATCGGCCGCACGATGCGCGCCGTGTTCGACCTGGCGGCGCTGGGCGAGCGCACCATCCACCTCGACTGCGACGTGCTGCAGGCCGACGGCGGCACGCGCACGGCGGCCATCACGGGCGCCTTCGTGGCGGCGCAGGACGCCGTGGCCACGCTGCTGGCGGGCGGGCGCATCGCCGCTTCGCCGATCAGGGACCACGTCGCCGCCATTTCGGTGGGCATCGTCGCCGGCACGCCGCTGCTCGACCTCGAATACACCGAGGACGCGGCCTGCGACACCGACATGAACGTCGTCATGACCGGCGCCGGCCACTTTGTCGAGGTGCAGGGCACGGCCGAGGGCGCGGCGTTTTCGCGCGACGAGATGAACGCGCTGCTGGGCCTGGCCGAGAAGGGCATCGCCGAGCTGGTCGTGCTGCAGCGACAGGCGCTGTCGGCGTGAGGGCCTCCCGCCGACGCCGCGCCGGGGCCGGGTCGTCCCGCTTCCACCGCCATGCCGCCCACGGTCTCGCTGCAGGGTTTGCTATTGAATTGATAGCAGAAAAAGCCCGTTCCACGGGCGTCATCGGTACCTTTCATTCATGAACCTGGTTCTGGCCTCGAACAATGCGGGCAAGCTCGCCGAACTGCAGGTGCTGCTGGCGCCGCTCGGCGCCCGGCTGGTGCGCCAGAGCGACCTTGGGGTGGGCGAGGCCGAGGAGCCGCACCGCACCTTCGTCGAGAACGCGCTGGCCAAGGCGCGCCACGCCGCCGCGGCGACCGGCCTGCCGGCGCTGGCCGACGATGCGGGGTTGTGCGTCGATGCGTTCGGCGGCCTGCCGGGCGTCGACACCGCGCACTACGCGGAGCGGTTCGGCTACCCGAAGGGCGACGTCCACAACGTGCGGGCGCTGCTCGAACAGATGGCGGGCGTGACCAACCGCCGCGCGGCACTGGTCAGCACCCTGGTCGCGCTGCGCGGTGCCGACGATCCCGAGCCGCTGATCGCAGTCGGTCGGGTGGTCGGCGAGATCGCGCGCGAGCCGGTCGGTGCGCAGGGCTTCGGGTTCGACCCGGTGATGTTCCTGCCGGCCTTCGGCAAGACCTTCGCGCAGCTGCCGGCCGAGGTCAAGAACGCGCACAGCCATCGCGGGCAGGCCGCGCGCGCCATGCTGGCGCTGATGCGCGAGCGCGGCTGGATGGGAAGCCTGCCGTGATTGGCCCGGTGCTGCCCATCGCGCCCGCCATCGAGTCCGGCGTGCCGCACGCCAACGATGTCGCGCACCAGATGCGGCCCGGCACGCTGCAACTCGCCGCGCTGCCGCCGCTCGCGCTCTACGTGCACCTGCCCTGGTGCCTGCGCAAGTGCCCCTACTGCGACTTCAATTCGCACGAGTGGCGCGGCCCGGGCGGCGGCGATGCCATCCCGGAACAGCGCTATCTCGACGCGCTCATGGCCGACCTCGACGCGGCGCTGCCGCTGGTCTGGGGTCGCACGGTGCACACCGTCTTCATCGGCGGCGGCACGCCCAGCCTGTTCTCACCCGAGGCCATCGACCGGCTGATCGGCGGCGTGCGCGCGCGTCTCAGGATCGCGCCCGACTGCGAGATCACGCTGGAGGCCAATCCCGGCACCTTCGAGCGCGACCGCTTCCGCGCCTACCGCGGCGCCGGCGTCACGCGGCTGTCGGTCGGCGTGCAGAGCTTCAACGACGACCATCTGAAGGCGCTCGGCCGCGTACACGACCGCGCACAGGCCATCGCGGCGGTCGAGGAGGCGGCCGGCGCCTTCGACACCTTCAACCTCGACCTGATGTACGCGCTGCCGGGCCAGACTTTGGCGCAGTTGGAGCAGGATGTGTCGCAGGCGCTGGCGCTGGCGCCGCCGCACCTGTCGATCTACCACCTGACGATCGAGCCCAACACGTACTTCGCCAAGTTCCCGCCCGCCATCCCCGAGGAGGACGACGCCTACGCCATGCTCGACCGCATCACCGAGCGCACGGTCGCGGCCGGCCTGGAGCGCTACGAGGTCTCGGCCTATGCGCGGAGGGGGCACCGCTGTGCCCACAACCTGAACTACTGGCAGTTCGGCGACTACCTGGGCATCGGCGCGGGTGCCCACAGCAAGCTGAGTTTCGCCCACCGCATCGTGCGGCAGGTGCGCTTTCGCGAGCCGCGCCTGTACATGGACAACGCGCTGGCCGGCAACGCCGTGGCGCAGGACGACGAGGTCGCCCGCGCCGAACTGCCCTTCGAATTCATGCTCAACGCGCTGCGGCTGAAGCAGGGCTTCGCGCTGCAGGATTTCAGCGAGCGCACCGGCCTGCCGCTCAGCGCCATCGAGAAGCCGCTGGCCCAGGCGCGGGCGAAGGGCCTGGTCGACCGCGACCTGCACCGGGTCAAGCCCACGGAGCGCGGCTTCGATTTCCTGTCGGACCTGCAGGCCCTGTTCCTGGCGGACTGAGCGGGTCGATCCCGCGGCCGGCGCGGCCCGCCAGGCTGCTAGCCGACCAGCGCGCGGTAGTCGGCGCGCGTGTTCGCGTCGACCGATTCGAGCACCGGCTTGGACGAGGTCTTGTGCCGCGCCAGCATCCGCGCCGAGGCGGTGGTCCTGGACTTGCAGAACCAGTGGCAGGTGTGCTGCTTCAGGAACAGTTCG
>JAQGLP010000007.1 GCA_028292835.1 Variovorax sp. | reverse complement strand
CCCCAACGTCTGGGTCCTGGACAAGTAAGGCGTCGCGATGGCTTATTTCCTGCGCCGGCTGCTCTCCACGCTGCCCGTGATGGCCGTGGTGGCGGTCATCGTTTTCCTGCTGATCCACCTGTCGCCCGGCGACCCGGCGGCGCTGATCGCCGGCGACCTCGCGACCGAGGAAGACATCGCCAAGCTGCGGATCGCGCTGGGCCTGAACCAGCCGCTGTGGCAGCAGTTCGCGATCTGGGCCGGCAAGCTGCTGACCGGCGACCTCGGCACTTCGATCTTCACCCAGGTGCCGGTGTCCGAACTGCTGGCGCAGCGGCTGGAACCGACCGTGTCGATCGCCGCCTTCACCATGCTGCTCACGTTGCTGGTGGCGGTGCCGCTGGGCACGCTGGCCGCCTACCGCGCCGGCAGCTGGGTCGACCGGCTGGTGATGCTGTTTGCCGTGCTGGCCTTCTCGCTGCCGGTATTCCTGGTGGGCTACCTGCTGGTCTACGCCTTCGCGATCCAGCTGCCGTGGTTTCCGGTGCAGGGCTACTCGCGCTTCACCGACGGCCCGGGCGCCTGGCTGCGCGGACTGGTGCTGCCCTGCGTCAACCTGGCGTTGGTCTACATCGCCCTGGTGACGCGCATGACGCGCGCTACCGTGCTCGAGGTGCTGCATGAGGACTACATTCGCACCGCGCGCGCGAAGGGCCTCGGCGTGCTGCCGGTACTGGGCCACGCGCTGCGCAACGCGGCGATCCCGATCGCCACCACCATCGGCGTGGGTATCGCGCTACTGATCGGCGGCGTGGTCGTGACGGAAACCGTGTTCGCCATTCCGGGCGTCGGCCGGCTGGTGATCGATTCAGTGCAGCGCCACGATTATCCCGTCATCCAGAGCGTGCTGCTCATCTCGGCCGGCGTGTACGTGCTGATCAACCTGCTGATCGACCTGAGCTACCGGCTGTTCGACCCGCGCATCCAGTATTAGAACGCTAGAACGATCGCCCATGCCCGCCAACGTGCCTCCTTTGTCCGCAGCGGCCGCGCTGCCGGATGACGCCCTCTTCATGCTCCCGCGCTTCCACTGGGCGCGCAAGCATCCCACGCTGATTACCGGCGCACTGCTGCTAATCGCCGTTGCCGCGCTTTCCATCTTCGCGCCCTGGATCGCCACCCACGACCCGCAGGACATGGACGTGCTGGCGCGCATGCAGCCCGCGTCGGCCGAGCACTGGTTCGGCACCGACGCACTGGGCCGTGACGTGTTCAGCCGCGCCATCTGGGGCGGCCGCGTGTCGATGATCGTCGGCCTCTCGGTCGGCGCGCTGGCCACCGGACTGGGCGTGCTGCTGGGCCTCGTCGCTGGCTTCGTGCGCTGGGCCGATTCCTTCGTCATGCGGGTAATGGACGGGCTGATGGCCATCCCCGGCATCCTGCTGGCCATCGCGCTGATGGCGGTGACGCAGGCCAGCCTCACAACGGTGATTGTGGCCATTACCATCCCCGAGATTCCGCGCGTGGTGAGGCTGGTGCGCTCGCTTGCGCTCACGCTGCGCGAGCAGCTTTATGTGGAGGCGGCGCACGCGGTCGGCACGCGGCTGCCGATCATCCTGCTGCGCCACGTGCTACCCAACATGGTGGCGCCGCTGATCGTTCAAGCTACCTTCGTCGCAGCAGCCGCAGTGCTGACCGAAGCTGCCCTGTCCTTCCTCGGTGTGGGGGTTCCGGCGCAGACGCCGAGCTGGGGCAACATGATGGCCGAGGGCCGCAACTTCGTAGCCGTGGCCTTCCACATCATTCTGTACCCCGGCATCCTGCTGGCCGTGACGGTGCTGGCAATCAACCTGCTGGGCGACGGTCTGCGCGATGCGCTCGACCCCCGTCTGGCAAGGCAACTCTGACGACGCGAACCCCACGATGACGACGATATCCCGCGTTGCGCTCGCCACCGGCGAGCCGCTGCTGGAGGTGGACGGCCTCCGTACTCATTTCGACACGCTCACCGGTCCGGCGCGCTCGGTCGACGGCGTTTCCTACACCGTGCGCGCTGGCCAGACGCTCGGTGTGGTCGGTGAGTCCGGCTGCGGCAAGAGCGTGACGGCGCTGTCGATCCTACGTCTGCTGCCGACGCCGCCCGCGCGCATCAGCGGCGCCGTGCGGCTGCGCGGCATCGACCTGCTGCAACTCAGCGAACGCGAGATGCGCCAGATCCGCGGCAACCGCATCTCGATGATCTTCCAGGAGCCGATGACCTCGCTCAACCCGGTACTCACCATCGGCCGGCAGATTGCCGAGACAGTGCAGGTGCACCAGAGCGCGAGCCGCGCCGAGGCGCTGAAGCGCGCGGTCGAGATGCTGCGCGTGGTGCAGATCCCCGAGCCCGAGCGCCGCGTCAACGAGTACCCGCACCAGCTCTCGGGTGGCATGCGGCAGCGCGTGATGATCGCGCTGGCGTTGGCCTGCAATCCCGAGGTTCTGATCGCCGACGAACCCACCACTGCCCTCGACGTAACGATCCAGGCACAGATCCTCGATCTGATCCGTCACCTGCAGAAGGAACTCGGCATGGGCGTGGTGATGATCACGCACGACCTGGGCGTGGTCGCCGAAAGCTGCGACCGCGTGGTCGTGATGTACGCCGGACGCAAAGTCGAGGAAGCCGATGTGATCGACCTGTTCGACCGCCCACTGCACCCCTACACGCGCGCGCTGATGGCCTCGATGCCGTCGATGAACACGCGCAGCGCGCGGCTGGCCGAGATCCCCGGACTGGTGCCCTCGCCGCAGGAGCCGCGGCGCGGATGTTCCTTCGCGGCGCGCTGCGGCTACGCCAATGCGCGCTGCCGCAGCGAGATTCCTCCACTGATGCGGCACGGCGGCGACCATGTCGTGGCCTGCTTCGCAATCGAGGAAGGCCGGATCGAAGCGCCAGAGGAAACGACGGCATGAGCGCCCTCCCCGCAACGCTGCTGAAGGTGACGCAGCTCAAGAAGCATTACATCGCGCCCAAGCGCTGGCTGGCGGCGCAGAAGCCGCCGATCCAGGCGGTCGACGGCGTGTCCTTCACCGTCGCACGCGGCGAGACGCTGTCACTGGTCGGCGAATCGGGCTGCGGCAAGACCACCACCGCCAAGTCGGTGATGCGCCTGGTAGAGCCCACCTCGGGATCGGTACAACTCGACGGCGAGGAATTGCTTACGCTCAGCGCCAAGCAGATGCGGCTGCGTCGGCGCGACGTGCAGATCATCTTCCAAGATCCCTACGCCTCGCTGAGTCCGCGGCTTTTGGCCGGTGAGATCGTGGCGGAGCCGCTCAAGAACTTCGGCATGAATTCGGCCGCCGAGCGGCGCGAGCGCGTGCAGTGGCTGTTCGACAAGGTCGGCTTGCGCCCCGAAGCGGCGAAGAAGTATCCACACGAGTTCTCCGGCGGCCAGCGCCAGCGCCTGGGCATTGCGCGGGCGCTCGCGCTCAACCCGAAGCTGATCGTTTGCGACGAGCCGGTGTCGGCCCTCGACGTGTCGGTACAGGCGCAGGTGGTGAACCTGCTGATGGACCTACAGGCCGAGTTCGGCATGGCTTACCTGTTCGTCGCGCACGACCTGGCTGTGGTGCGCCACATCAGCCACCGGGTGGCTGTGATGTACCTCGGCCACATCGTGGAGGTGGCCGACCGGGCGACTCTGTTCTCGACGCCTCGCCATCCGTACACCGAGATCCTGTTGTCGGCTGTGCCGGTGCCCAACCCGCGCGCGCATGCCCAACGCATGCTGCTGCAAGGCGATCCACCCAGCCCCGCCCATCCACCCAG
>JAQGLP010000037.1 GCA_028292835.1 Variovorax sp. | reverse complement strand
CGGCCTTGACGGGCCCGCACGACCACGCGTTCTGGCTGTACTCGTCGGGCTCCACCGGCCGGCCCAAGGGCACGGTGCACAGCCACGGCAACCTCTGGTGGACCGCCGAGCTCTATGGCCGGCCGGTGCTGGGCCTGACCGAGGACGACGTGTGCTTTTCCGCCGCCAAGCTGTACTTCGCCTATGGCCTGGGCAACGCGTTGACCTTCCCGCTGTCGGTCGGCGCCACCGTGGTGCTGATGGCCGAGCGGCCGACGCCCGAGGCCACCTTCAAGCGCTGGACCGGCGCCGTGCGCCCCACCGTCTTCTTCGGCGCGCCGACCGGCTTCGCCGGCATGCTGGCCTCGCCCGCCCTGCCGGCGCGCGAGGCGGTCGCGCTGCGCATGTGCTCGTCGGCCGGCGAGGCGCTGCCGGGCGAGCTGGCGCAGCGCTTCAAGCAGCACTTCGGCTGCGACATCGTCGATGGCATCGGCTCGACCGAGATGCTGCACATCTTCCTGTCGAACCGGCCGGGCGACATCCGCTACGGCACCACCGGCCGGCCGGTCGAGGGCTACCAGATCGAACTGCGTGGCGAGGACGGACAGCCGGTGGCCGACGGCGAGGTGGGCGACCTCTACATCAAGGGCCCGAGCGCCGCGCTGATGTACTGGGCCGAGCCCGAAAAAACCAGCGCCACCTTCCAGGACGGCTGGACCAAGAGCGGCGACAAGTACAGCCGCGATGCCGACGGCTACTATACCTACGCCGGCCGCAGCGACGACATGCTCAAGGTCAGCGGCATCTACGTCTCGCCCTTCGAGGTCGAATCGACCCTGATGCTGCACCCGGCCGTGCTCGAGGCCGCCGTGATCGGCACGCAGGACGCCGAAGGGCTGACCAAGACCAAGGCTTACGTGGTGCGCAAGGCGGGCGAGTCTGTCGATGCCGACGCGCTGAAGGCCTTCGTCAAGGAGCGCCTGGCCCCCTACAAGTACCCGCGCTCCATCGAGTTCGTCGACGAGCTGCCCAAGACGGCCACCGGCAAGATCCAGCGCTTCCGGCTGCGCGAGCGGGAACACAAGGCGTGAGCGCGCCGACGGAGTTCGCCGCCCTTCGCTGGCGCGAGCGCGAAGTACGCGTCGAATACGTCCGCATCGCGCCCGAACGCAGCGACGCGCCGCTGGTCGTCTTCCTGCACGAGGGCCTCGGCTCGGTCGCGATGTGGAAGGACTTTCCCGCGCGCCTGTGCGATGCCGGGGGCTTTCGCGGGCTGGTGTTCTCGCGCCCCGGCTACGGCCGCTCGACGCCGCGCGCGGCCGATGAAGTCTGGGACGTCGACTTCATGCACCGGCAGGCCGACGAGGTGCTGCCCGCGCTGTTCGAGGCGCTGGGCATCGGCGAGGCGCCCTGGCTCTTCGGCCACAGCGACGGCGGCTCGATCGCGCTGCTGTATGCGGCGCGCTTCCCGGACCGCGTCGCCGGCCTGGTGCTGCTCGCGCCGCACATCTTCGTGGAGGACGTGACCGTTGCCAACATCAAGGAGGCGCGCAAGGCCTATGTCGGCACCGACCTGCCGCAAAAACTCGCCCGCTACCACGACGACGCGGACTCCGCCTTCTGGGGCTGGAACCGCATCTGGCTGCACCCGCCGTTCCGCCACTGGACCATCGAGGCCGAGCTCGACCGCATCCGCTGTCCGGTGCTCGCGGTCCAGGGGATCGACGACGAATACGGCTCGCTCGCGCAGATCCGCGGCATCGCGGCGCGCGTGCCGGGGACCGGGCTGCTGGAGCTGCCCGACTGCGGGCATTCCCCGCACCGCGACCGGCCGGAACCCGTCATAGTGGCGACCGCTTCGTTCATCAATTCCAGGAGACAAAGAACATGACCCCACGCCACGCCCGTACCGCCCTCGCCACCCTCGCACTGGCCTGCGTCGCCACGCTCGGCCACGCCCAGCAGGGCAAGCTGAAGGTGGGCCTGATGCTGCCCTTCAGCGGCACCTACACCGCGCTGGGCGCGGCGATCGAGAACGGCTTCAAGCTGCGCGTCGAGGAGCAGGGCGGCAAGCTGGGCGGACGCGAGATCGAGTACGTCCGGGTCGACGACGAGTCGGACCCGGCCAAGGCCACCGACAACGTCAACAAGCTCATCAAGCGCGACAACGTCGACGTGATCGTCGGCACCGTGCACTCGGGCGTGGCGATGGCGATGGCCAAGGCCGCCAAGGAAAGCGGCACCGTGCTGATCGTGCCCAACGCCGGCGCCGACGCCGTGACCGGGCCGATGTGCGCGCCCAACATCTTCCGCAGCTCGTTCTCGAACTGGCAGCCGGCCTATGCCATGGGCGAGGTCGCGGCCAAGCAGGGCAAGAAGAAGGCGATCACCATCACCTGGAAGTACGCGGCCGGCGACGAGTCGGTGGGTGGCTTCAGGGAAGGCTTCGAGAAGAACGGCGGCCAGGTCGTCAAGCAGCTGAACGTGCCGTTCCCGAACGTCGAGTTCCAGGCGCTCCTGACCGAGATCGCGGCGGCCAAGCCCGACGCGGTGTACGCCTTCTTCGCCGGCGGCGGCGCGGTCAAGTTCGTCAAGGACTACGCGGCGGCCGGCCTCAACAAGACCATCCCGCTCTACGGCCCGGGCTTCCTGACCGACGGCACGCTCGACGCGCAGGGCGACGCCGCCCAGGGCATGCTGACCACGCTGCACTACGCCGACGGCCTGGGCACACCGCGCGACAACGCCTTCCGCACCGCCTACGCCAAGGCCTACAAGCTGCAGCCCGACGTCTACGCGGTGCAGGGCTACGACGCGGCGCAGATGCTCGCCATCGGCCTCGCGGCCGTGAAGGGCGACATCAGCAAGAAGGCCGAGTTCGCCAGCGCGATCGAGAAGGCGAAAATCGACAGCCCGCGCGGCCCGTTCTCGATCAGCAAGTCGCACAACCCGGTGCAGGACATCTACCTGCGCAAGGTCGAGGGCAAGGAGAACAAGATGGTCAGCATCGCGGTCAAGAACCTGGCCGACCCCGCGCGCGGCTGCAAACTCTGATCGGCACCGAAGACACTGCATGGACTTCGGTACCTTTCTCGTTCAGTGCCTGAACTCCGTGCAGTACGGGCTGCTGCTGTTCCTGGTCGCCTCCGGCCTGACGCTGATCTTCGGCATCATGGGCGTGATCAACCTGGCGCACGGCAGCTTCTACATGCTGGGCGCCTACATGGCCTTCGCGCTGGCGCCGCTCTTCGGCGACCAGTTCATCGCGATGCTGGCGGCCGGCGTGGTGCTCGCCGCCGTGTTCGGCTACCTGCTGGAGTGGGCCTTCTTCAGCTACCTCTACCAGCGCGACCACCTGCAGCAGGTGCTGATGACCTACGGGCTGATCCTGGTGTTCGAGGAGCTGCGCTCGCTGCTCGTGGGCAACGACGTGCACGGCGTCAAGGCGCCGCCCTGGCTCGAAGGCAGCTTCGCGCTCGGCGACCTCATGAGCTACCCGTGGTACCGGCTCTTCGCCTCGGCGGCCTGCATCGTGCTGGCGGTCGGGCTCTATTTCGTCGTCAACCGCACACGGCTCGGCATGATGATCCGCGCCGGGGCGAGCAACCGTGACATGGTGCGCGGCCTGGGCATCGACATCCGGAGGCTCTACCGCGTCGTGTTCGCCGCTGGCGTGGCGCTGGCCGCGCTGGCCGGCATGATCGCCGCGCCGATGTCCTCGGTCTATCCGGGCATGGGTGCCAGCGTGCTGATCGTGTGCTTCGTGGTGGTGGTGATCGGCGGTATCGGCTCGATCACCGGGGCGCTGGTCGCCTCGATGCTGGTCGGCTTCGTCGACACCTTCGGCAAGGTGTTCTTCGCT
>JAQGLP010000392.1 GCA_028292835.1 Variovorax sp. | reverse complement strand
CAGCATCGCCGACAGCATGTAGGTCGAGGAGCGCAGCCGGAAGGTGTAGTGGTTACCGGCCTGCAAGACGATGCGGTCGCTCAGGGGGTGCGACGCGAGGTACACGACCTTGCGCTGCTTTGCGAAGTCGGCCAGCGCCACGCCGACGTGCGACAGGTAGCCGCCCATCAGCAGGTCGACGTTCTCGCGCACGAGCAGGTCCTCGGCGCTGCGCACCGCGTCGCCGGGGTTCGCGCCGTCGTCGCGCCAGACCACCTCGACCTTCTTGCCGTTCACACCGCCGGCGGCGTTGACCTGCTCCAGCGCCAGTTCCCAGCCCTTGCGGTAGGGCTCGAGGATGGCCGCCTGGGCCTTGTAGCTGTTGATCTCGCCGATGCGGATCGTGTCGCCGGCCTGGGCCGCCGTGGTAAAGAAAGTGGCCGCCAGGCCGGCCAGGACCGTGAGTCGCTGCAACAAGGTCATGCTTGTCTCCTGAGGGGGTTCATCGGCTCCCGGGCCGGCAAGGCGGCGTCGCGCTCGGCCTCGATGAGCTTGTCGACCATGCGGCGCATGCGCACCGGCGCGCCGTCGATCGCCAGGTGGACCCGTTTCCAGCCCTCCAGGCGCCGCTCGTTGCGCCCGATGGCTTCGAGGATCGCCTTGTCCTCGTTGAAGGCCACGCGGAATTCGGCCGACATGGCGGCGTTGGTCGCCTCGTCGGCCTGGAAGTTCTTGACGTGCAGCCAGTGGTCGATGCAGCGGTGCTCGTCGACCGGCGTGATGAAGTGGCAGGCGTAGATCTGGATGCAGTCGTCGCGCCGGCCCTCCGGCGCGCCGATGCCGGTGGCGGCGCTGCCGAAGTCGACCACCGCGATGCTCGGCGCGTGGTAATGGTAGTAGTGCCAGCGGTCCACATGGCCCTTGAAGTCGCCGAAGGTCTGGAACAGCGGAATGGCCGGGGCGTCGATGATCCAGCGCCAAGTCAGCAGCTTGCCGGCCTGCTGCTCGAACTGCACCGGCACGCCCTCGCTGGCCGCGTTGCCCAGGGTGCTGAGGTGCACGAAGCTGACGTGCGACGGGTCGCACAGGTTGTCGGCCAGGCTCAGGTAGTTGGCCTCGATGGCCAGCGCGTCGCCCTCGACCGCACTCCACTTCGGGTCGTGGTACTGCGGGAGGTCGAACACCTTGGAAACGTCGGCCAGCGCCGGCTCGCCCATCCAGATCCACACCAGCCCCATGTTCTCGTGCGTCGGGTAGCTGCGCACCTCGGCGCTCGGCGGAATGCGCTCCTGCCCGGGGATGCGCACGCACTTGCCGGCGCAGTCGAAGGTCAGGCCGTGGTAGCCGCATTCGATCGCATCGCCCTTGAGCTTGCCCATCGACAGCGGCAGCAGCCGGTGCGGGCAGACATCGTCGAGGGCGGCCACCCACCCCTGTTCGGTGCGGTAGAGCACGATGTCGCGCCCGGTGATGCGCCGCGAGCTCAGCGCGCGACCGATGTCGCGCGACCAAGCCAGCGGGTACCAAGTGTTGAGAACGTAATTCGTCATGACGTTTCCTCTGCGGTGGGGCGTCAGCCCGTGAAGCGGTCACTAAATTTATATTGAGTATTCACTCTAATTCTGATGGAGGACCGCTGCAAGCCTGGTGTTTCTACCAATCGCCGGTGGTGTCGCCGGAACCTTTGCCGGGACTGCGATGTTTGTGTAGCATTCGCTTAACATTCATGTTGCATTCGCTACATCAATGGAGCATCCAGCACGCCCTTCCGGAGCGCGCAGCCGTCCTTCCCTGCCCGCCGTCCAATTTCGAGGAGCCCGCCATGACCCACGTCGTCACCGACGCCTGCATCCACTGCAAATACACCGACTGCGTCGACGTCTGCCCGGTGGACTGCTTTCACGAGGGTCCGCAGTTCCTCGTCATCGATCCGGACGAATGCATCGACTGCGCCGTCTGCATCCCCGAATGTCCGGTCAACGCCATCCATGCCGATGTCGATCTGCCTGCGGAGTTCGAGCCTTTCCTGGCGCTGAACGAACGTCTGTCGAGAGGCTGGCCCGTCATCACCAAGCGCAAGGCGCCGCTGCCCGACGCCGAGCGCTGGAAGGACGGGAAGGACAAGCTCGCCGGCATCTGAGCGCTTCCGAGCCATCGCCCGGGACGCCGTGGCAGCGCCCTACCCTGGCCCGCGCCGCCCCGGGCCCGCGCTACGGGCCCTCATCGCAGCACCCTGGCGGCGTCAGGAAGCCGTTGAAGCCGCCTTGATCGACTCGAGCCGGCGCGCCACGGCGTCGTCCGCCAGCGCCCGCGCGCAGCCGGCCGAGAACAGCAGGATCGCCGCCGAGAAATAGATCCACATCAGCAGCACCACCAGCGATCCCGCCGCGCCGTAGGCCGACACCACGGCCGCGGTCGAGAGGTAGTACGCCAGCACGTGCTTGCCGAGCGTGAACAGGACGGCGCCCACTGCGCCGCCCATGAGCAGGTGGCGCAGCCGAGGCTTCGGCCCGCTGCTCAGGCGCATCAGCGCGGCGAAGAGGCCCGTGATGAGCGCGAACGACACCCCCTCGTCGAGCAGGCGCAGCAGCGGCTTGAGCGGCATCCAGTCGCCGCCCCAGCTGGTGACCAGGTTGAGCGCGGTGGTCGCGGCCAGCGACACCAGCAGCAGGAAGCCGAACGCCAGCACGTAGCCCAGGCCGCGCAGGCGCAGCGACGCGGTGTGCCACCACGGCAGCTTGCCGACCGGCTCGCCGCCGTGGCGCCAGATGTGCTCGATGGCCGACTGCAGTTCGACGAACACGCCGGTCGCGCCCGACAGCAGGAGGCCGAAGGCGATCAGCGAGGCGATGATGCCTTGCCTGGGCTGCTGGGCGCTGGCGATGGCCCCCTTGATGGTCTCCGCGGCGCTGCGGCCGACCAGTGCCTGGATTTCGCCGACCAGCCGCGTCTCGACGAAATTCCGGTCGAGCCACCAGCCGAGCAGGGCCACAAGCAGCACCAGCAGCGGCGCCAGGCTCAGGATGCCGTAGAAGGACATGGCCGCGCTCATGCGCAGGCCGTCGGCATCGCTCCAGAGCTTGCCGGCGTGCCACAGGGGCGCGAGCGGGCGCAGCGGCGCGGCGAGTTTGTCGCGCACGTGCGTCAATGCAGCCTTCATGAGCCGCCTCCCCTGAACACCAGGAAGCGCGCCGACAGGAAGTTCACTCCCATGCCGGCCAGGCTGCCCAGCGCCACGCCGAGGGCGGCGGCCCCGGGCACGTGCAGCCAGTGCAGCGCGAGCGCGTAGGCGCCGTAGTTCACGACCGCGCCGCCCAGCATGGTGGCCAGGTACGCCAGGTACTCGCGCCCGATCGAGCCGCCGGCCCCCGCGCGGTGGGCGAAGGTGAAGCGCCGGTTGAGCGCCCAGGTGGCGCTCGCCGCCGCCCAGAACGACACGACGCGCGCGCCGTACCAGCCCAGCCACGGCGCCAACGCGTACAGCACGGCCACGTCGACCGCGAGCCCGGCGATGCCGACGAGCGCGAACGACAGCAGCTCGCGGCCCAGTCCGCCCGCCGGCGCGGAGGAAGAAGAGGAAGCGCCCGCGCTCACAGGTTGGGCGCCAGCAGGCGCTTTAACTGCGCCTCGTCGAGATGCCGGCGCGCCGCCTGGTCGCGCAGCTGGTCCTCGCCGATCCTGCCGACGTTGAAGTACGCCGATTCGGGGTGCGCCAGGTAAAAGCCGCTCACGCTGGCCGCTGGCATCATGGCCAGGCTCTCGGTGACGCTCATGCCGATCTCCTCGCAGTGCAGCAGCTCGAACATCGGGCCCTTCACGCTGTGGTCGGGGCAGGCCGGGTAGCCGGGCGCGGGGCGGATGCCGCGGTACTTCTCGTGGATCATCTCGTCGTTGCTGAGCGCCTCGGCGGGCACGTAGCCCCACAGGTCGGTGCGCACGCGGTGGTGCAGCGCCTCGGCGAAGGCCTCGGCCAGCCGGTCGGCCAGCGCCTTGAGCATGATCGACGAGTAGTCGTCCAGGTCGTCCATGAAGTACTTGATCTTCTGTTCGATGCCCAGCCCCGCCGTCACGGCGAACACGCCGACGTAGTCCTTCACCCCGCTCTCGCGCGGCGCGACGAAGTCGGCCAGGCAACGGCTCGGGCGCATCACGCCGTCCACCGCCTGTTTTTCGGTCTGCTGGCGCAGGCCGTGCCAGGTGAGAGCCACCTCGCTGCGCGATTCGTCGGTGTAGAGCGCGATGTCGTCGTCGTTCACGCTATGCGCCGGGTACAGGCCGACCACGCCGCTGGCGGTGAGCCAGCGGCCCTCGATCAGGCGCTGCAGCATGCGCTTGGCGTCCGAGTACACGCGCACCGCCTCGGCGCCGACCACCTCGTCCTTCAGGATCGCCGGGAACGGCCCGGCCAGGTCCCAGGTCTGGAAGAACGGGCCCCAGTCGATGTACTTCGCCAGCTCGTGCAGGTCGAAGTTTCTGAAGACGCGCCGGCCGATGAACTTCGGCGTCGTGGGCGTGTAGGCCGGCCAGTCGATCGGCGTCTTGTTGGCGCGCGCCTTGGCCAGGGGCCACAGCGGCACCTGCTTCTTGCCGGCATGCTGCTGGCGCACCCGCTCGTAGTCGGCGTTGACCTCGTCGATGTATTTCGCCGCCTGCTCGGACAGCAGGCTCTGCGCCACGCTCACGCTGCGCGAGGCGTCGGGCACGTAGACCACCGGCCCCTCGTAGTGCGGCGCGATCTTCACGGCCGTGTGCACCCGGCTGCAGGTGGCGCCGCCGATCAGGAGCGGAATCTTCCGGATGCGGAAGTGGTCGTCCTTCTGCATCTCGCCGGCCACGTACTGCATCTCTTCGAGCGAGGGCGTGATCAGCCCCGACAGGCCGACGATGTCGGCGCCCTCGACCTTGGCCCGCGCCAGGATCTCGTGGCAGGGCACCATCACGCCCATGTTCACCACCTCGAAGTTGTTGCACTGCAAGACGACCGTGACGATGTTCTTGCCGATGTCGTGCACGTCGCCCTTGACGGTGGCGATGACGATCTTGCCCTTGGTGCGCACGTCGCGGCCGGCCGCCTCGTCCTGGCGCTTCTCCTCCTCGATGTAGGGCAGCAGGTGGGCCACGGCCTGCTTCATCACGCGCGCCGACTTCACCACCTGCGGCAGGAACATCTTGCCGGCACCGAACAGGTCGCCCACGATGTTCATGCCGTCCATGAGCGGCCCCTCGATCACGTTGAGCGGCCGCCCGCCCTCGGCCAGGAGCTTGCGGTAGACCTCCTCGGTGTCTTCCACCACGAAGTCGGTGATGCCGTGCACCAGCGCGTGCGCGAGGCGCTGCTCGACCGCCACCGGGTGCCCGGGCGTGCCGCGCCATTCGAGCCTCTTGCTCTCGTCCTTGGCACCGCTTTTGGCGGTTTCGGCGATCTCGACCAGCCGCTCGCCGGCGTCCGGGCGGCGGTTGAGCACCACGTCCTCGACGCGCTCGCGCAGCGCGGGGTCGAGGTCGTCGTACACGCCCATCATCCCGGCGTTGACGATGCCCATGTCCATCCCCGCCTGGATCGCGTGGTACAGGAACACGGTGTGGATGGCTTCCCGCACCGGGTCGTTGCCGCGGAAGCTGAAAGAGACGTTGCTGACGCCGCCCGACACCTTGGCGCCCGGCAGGTTCTCCTTGATCCAGCGCGTGGCGTTGATGAAGTCGACCGCGTAGTTGTTGTGCTCCTCGATGCCGGTGGCGATCGCGAAGATGTTGGGGTCGAAGATGATGTCCTCCGGCGGAAAGCCGACCTCGTCCACCAGGATGCGGTAGGCCCGCTCGCAGATCTCGGTCTTGCGCTCGTAGGTGTCGGCCTGCCCCTTCTCGTCGAAGGCCATCACCACCGCCGCCGCGCCGTAGCGGCGCAGCAGCCGGGCCTGGCGCTTGAAGGCGTCCTCCCCCTCCTTCATGGAGCTCGAGTTGACGATGCCCTTGCCCTGGATGCAGCGCAGCCCGGCCTCGATCACCTCCCACTTGGAGCTGTCGACCATGATCGGCACGCGCGCGATGTCGGGCTCGCTCGCGATCAGGTTCAGGAACTTCACCATCGCGGCCTTGCTGTCGAGCATGGCCTCGTCCATGTTGATGTCGATCACCTGCGCGCCGTTCTCGACCTGCTGGCGCGCCACCGCGAGGGCCTCCTCGAACTGGCCGTTCAGGATCATCCGCGCGAAGGCCTTGGAGCCGGTGACGTTGGTGCGCTCGCCGATGTTGACGAACAGCGTGCCCGCGCCGATCTGCACCGGCTCCAGGCCGGACAGCTTCATCGGGGGGACGGGCGCGGAATCGGGAAGACCGGGGAAATCGACGACGGCATCGGACATGGCTCACCTGCGAAACTTGGGGGGACAGGCGAGCGTCGTTGCGGTTCCATCCCGAGCCTGACGCGGCCTTCCTTACGGGAAGGCGGCCGCGCTGCAACGCTCCTCGGGAGCCGCCGATTTTAGGCCGGTTGCGCCGCTCCCGTTGCCGACGCCGGCAGGCCGAACACCCGGTCGAAGCCCCAGTTGAAGACGAAGGTGTAGACCAGGAAGAACCCCGCCAGCCCCAGGTCCATCACCAGCGCCTGCCACAGGCTCACGCCCAGCCACCAGGCGAACATCGGCACCAGGAACGCGACCAGCCCGCCCTCGAAGCCGATGGCGTGGGCAACGCGGCGGCGCAGGCCGCGCCCGCGCACCGCCTGGCGCGACTCCCAGCGCTCGAACAGCGCGTTGAAAACGAAGTTCCAGACCACCGCGATGGCGGACGCCGCCGTGGCCATCACGCCCGAATGGCCCAGGTTCTGGCCCGACATCAGCGCCAGCCCCGCGCTGGCCGAGACGATGGCGAGCCCCTCGTAGAGCGTGATGTAGACGGCGCGGCGCTTGAGCCCTTGCATGGATTCGGTTCCTGTACTGATCGGTTCGAAGGTGACTCTATGTGTGTCTTTCTGATATATAAAGTCGTCTCCTTTCAGTTTTTCTGATAGTCGTTCATGAGTTTTTCCAGCGACAGCGTGCAGGTGTTCCTGGCCGTGCTCGACCACGGCTCGTTCTCGGCGGCCGCCCGCTCGCTGCGGCGCGTGCCTTCGGCGGTCAGCATGGCGATCGCCCAGCTCGAGGCCGAACTCGACCTGCCGCTGTTCGACCGTGGCGGCCGCGAGCCGCGCCCGACCGCTGCCGCGCGCTCGCTGGAGCCACAGGCCCGGCTGCTGGCCGCGCAGCTCAGGCAGTTGCAGGTGCAGGCGCTCGAACTGACGCACGGGCTCGAAAGCCGGCTTACGCTGGCCATCGCGCCGGAACTGCTGGCGGCGCCGTGGAGCGCGCCGTTGGCCGCGCTGGCACGGGAGCATCCGCTGCTGGAGGTGGAGGTGCTGGCCGCGCCGCAGGCCGACGCGCTGGCGCTGCTGCACAGCGGCCGCGCACAGCTCGCGCTGGTGTTCGAGCGCCCAAGCCTGGACGGGCGCGAAGGCTTCCAGGAAGTGGCGAGCGAGACCCTGGTCGCCGTCATCGCGCCGACCCACCCGGTGCTGGTCGCCGCCGGCGGCCGCCTGCGCGAGCAGCACCTGACAACGACGCGCCAGGTCGTCGTGGCCGGGCGCAACCTGGCCAGCAGCGACCCGCGCTTCGTCTACGCGCGCCAGGTCTGGCGCACCGACAACGCGCTGGCGGCGCTCAGCCTGATCACCGCCGGCGTCGGCTGGGGCTGGCTGCCGCGCAATTTCGCGCGGCCGCACGTCGAGACGGGCGCGCTGGTCGAGATCGCGTTCGAGAACCTGTCCAACGGGCTCGACCTGTGGGTGGACGTGGTGTGGTCGCGGGAGCGCCCGCTCGGCCTGGGCGCGCAGCGCTTCGTGGCGCTGATGGCGCGCGACAAGGCCTGAGCGCGCGCGGTCTCAGGGCAGGTCGATCGAACGCGGCTTGTCGAACGGACCCGGAAAGGCGTTCGGACTGCGCGGCTGCGGCGCCTGGTACTGCGGGCCGGGCACCGGCACCGGGACAGGCACGGGAACCGGCACCGTCTGCGCGGGCATGCGGACCCCCGCGCCCGGCACGTTGTGGGGGCGCTCGCCCCGGTCCGGCCGGTAGCCGGCTCCCGCATCGTAGGGGTAGCCGGGCTGCTGCTGTCCGTAGCCGGCGCCCGGCGGGCGGCCTTGCCAGGCCGGCTGTTGCTGCCGGGGCGGCGGCGTCCAGGCCGGCTGCGGAGGCGGTACCCAGCCTCCGCCGCCATAGGCGGGCGACGGTTGACGCCAGCCCTGTTGCGGCGGCGGGCGGCCGCCCCACCAGCGTCGCTCGCCATACCAGGGACGGTCGCGGTAATGCTCACCCCAGTAGCTGCCGATGGCAAATCCGACGATCGGCACCCCCAGGGTCGCGCCGTAGGTGGCCAGCGGCACGCCCTCGCCGCGGTAGGAGTACTCCAGGCGCGACGCCGCCGCCCAGCCGCGCAGCCCGTCGGGCAGCACCACGTCGCACCAGCCGTAATCGCTGGTGCAGCCGACGACGTTCAGCGGCTGGCCCGGCCCGAGCCGCGCGACCAGCGGGTAGTCGGCCGACGGTCCGGCGCGCAGGTTGACCTCGTCGCGCGTGTAGGCCTCCTGGGCGGCGGCGGCCAGCGGCAGCGCCAGGGCGAGGACGCCGAGGCTGATCCAGCGTTGTGCGAAGTTTTTCATGAGCGTTATGTTCCTTTGCCAATCGGGGCGTTCGCGTCGGCCGGGGTCTTGCGGTCCGGTCGGCACCCCCGCCCTTGCCACAACGTGCGGCGCCGCCGCCCTGTGCACGTGGGCTACGTTTGGCAATGCCTTTCATCCCCGCTTCACACAGGCACTGTCGACGTGCCGCGGGGCGGCTGAGGCCTTGAGGCCGCGTGAAACCGGTGGCTCAGGCGGCCGCGGCTTCTTCCGTTTCGCGGTAGAACGGCGCGGTCTTCAGCGGCCGCCCCGCCAGCGGCGCCACAGCTTTCCCGATGGCCGCGATGTGCTCCGGCGTGGTGCCGCAGCAGCCGCCCACGATGTTGACCAGCCCCTCGGCGGCGAACTCGTGCAGCAGGCGCGAGGTGACCTCGGGCGTCTCGTCGAAGCCGGTGTCGCTCATCGGGTTGGGCAGGCCCGCGTTGGGGTAGCAGCTGATGAAGGTGTCGCCGGCCGCGCGCGCCAGCTCCTGGATGTAGGGCCGCATCAGCGCGGCGCCGAGCGCGCAGTTCAGCCCGACGGCCAGCGGCTGCGCATGGCGCACGCTGTGCCAGAAGGCGGTGACGGTCTGCCCCGAGAGGATGCGCCCGGACGCGTCGGTCACGGTGCCGCTCACGATGAGCGGCAGGCGCTCGGCGCTCGCCTCGAAGTACTCGTCGATGGCGAACAGCGCCGCCTTGGCGTTGAGGGTGTCGAAGATGGTCTCCACCAGCAGCACGTCGGCGCCGCCCTCGACCAGCGCCTCGGTCTGCTCGTAGTACGCCGCGCGCAGCGTCTCGAAGTCGACATTGCGCGCGCCCGGGTCATTCACGTCGGGGCTGATGCTGGCGGTCTTGGGCGTCGGCCCGAGCGCGCCGACCACGAAGCGCGGCTTGTCGGGCGTGCTGAATTTGTCGCAGGCGGCGCGCGCGATGCGGGCCGACTCGAGGTTCATCTCGCGCGCCAGGTAGGCCATCTTGTAGTCCTCCTGCGCGACGGTGGTGGCGCCGAAGGTGTTGGTCTCGATCAGGTCGGCCCCGGCCGCCAGGTACCCCTCGTGGATGTCGCGGATCACGTCGGGCCGCGTGAGCGAGAGCAGTTCGTTGTTGCCCTTGACGTCGCGCGGGAAATCCTTGAAGCGCCCGCCCGCGCCGGCATGGCCCTCGCCCCGGTACTGCGCCTCCGTGAGCCTGAAGCGCTGGATCATGGTGCCCATGGCGCCGTCGAGGATGGCGATGCGTTCGCGCAGGATGGCGGGGAGCTGCTGGGCGCGGGTGTAGGGAAGGGCTGGCATGGCAGATATTGTAGAAATCGAGGCCGCGCCACCTGTGTGTGGGGCGATGGCGGGACTTCCATGAATCTTCGCCGTGCCGTGCCGGGCGGCGGGCGTCGAGCCGGCAGGCGAAGCGCGGCGCCTGCACCTCGGGCGAGCCGATGGAGGGTGGCGGCGCTCAGGCCTCGACGAACTCCAGCACCGCTTCGAGCAGGCGCCGAACGTGCGGCTGCACGCCGGCCGCGACGTCCGGCAGGTAGTCGAAGGGCAGCGCTTCCTGCATGTAGCTGCACTGCGTCATCTCCAGCTGTACCGCATGCACGCCCTGCCCCGGCCGGCCGTGGTGGCGCGTGATGTAGCCGCCGGTGAAGCGGCCGTTGAGCACGGCGGTGTGGCCCGGCACCTGCCCGGCGATGCCCAGCAGCGTCCGCGCCAGCGCCGGGTCGCAACTGGCGCCATTGGCCGTGCCCAGGTTCAGGTCGGGCAGCCTGCCGTCGAAGAAGCGCGGCAGCACGGAGCGAATCGAGTGCGCGTCCCACAGCGCGACCGTGCCGTGCGCCGCTTTCAGGCGCGCGAGCTCGTCGACGAGCTGGCGGTGGTAGGGCTGCCAGACCGCCGCGCGGCGTTCGGCGATCTCGGCCTCGTCCGGCACGTCGCCGGCCGCGTAGATCGGCGTGTCGTCGAAGGTGTCGATGGGGCACAGGCCCGTGACGCTCTGGCCCGGGTAGAGGCTCGTGCCGTCGGGCGTGCGGTTCAGGTCGATCACGTAGCGCGAGTGCGTGGCGACCAGCACCGAGGCGCCAAGCTGGTCGGCGAAGTCATAGAGGCGCTCCAGGTGCCAGTCGGTGTCGGGCACCTGGCGTGCCTCGTCGGTGAAGCGCGCGGCAAGCGCCGGGGGCACGTGGGTGCCGACGTGCGGCATCGAGATCAGCAGCGGGCGGGTGCCGGCGCGAAAGCGGAATGGGGGTTCGGTGGTGTGGAAGGTCATGGTGTGTGTGTTTGTCCGTGCGTCGATGGGTGCCGGTCGCCGGCGGGTGGGTTCATGCAAGGCCGAGGAGCTGGGACCGCGCGGCGACGAAGCCGGCCGTCGCTTCCTCATGCAGCGCGTGGCGCCCGCCGCTCACGCGCGGCCGCCCGGCGACCCAGACGGCGTCGATGGCGGAGGTGCGGTGGCTGGCGAACACATGGGCCGAGAGCATGTCGGGGGCCGCGAGGCCCTGCAGCGCGACGTGCCCGGCATCGAGCACCATGAAGTCCGCCTGCTGCCCCGGCGCCAGCCCGCCGATGGCGCGGCCCGCCGCCTGCGCGCCGCCCCGCACGGC
>JAQGLP010000368.1 GCA_028292835.1 Variovorax sp. | reverse complement strand
CGCCATCTGCTCCTGCACGGTTTCAAGCTGCAGGCGCGCTTCGGGCAGGCCGCCTTCGCTCTGGCGCAGCTCGAGCCGCGTGTCGAGGCCCGCGGACACCCGGTCGCGCACCAGCTTCAGCGTCTCGTCGCGTTGCGCCAGCGTGCGCTTGGCGACGATCAGCTGCTCGTTCAGGCGGGCCCACTGCACGTAGCCACGCGCCACGTTGCTGGCCAGCAGCACGCGCGCCGCATCGGCCTCTGCTGCGGCCGCATTGGCCGTGCCCATCGCGCTGTCGAGGGCCGCGCGGTTCTTGCCGAAGAAGTCGAGTTCCCAGCTGCCGCTCAACTGCAGCGAGCCCAGGTTGCGCACCGAGCCGCCGAGCGGCGGCGGGTAGATCGAGGTGGCGCTGAAGCGCTGGCGCGTCAGATCGAGCGCGCCGTTGTCCTGCGGCCCCTCGGCCGCCTCGGCCAGCCCGGTCGCGGCCTGCGCGCGCGCCAGCCGGGCCTGCGCCGTCCCCAGGTTGGGATTGCCGGCCAGTGCCTGGTCGATCAGGCGGTCGAGCTGCGGGTCGCCGAAGGCGCGCCACCACTGGCGGTCGAGCACGTCGTCGGCCTCGCCGGCCTGGGTCCCGGCCGTGGCCAGCTGCAGCGCCTCGGCATCGCGCAGCCGGGCGTGCGAGTCGATACCCGCCATGTCGGCGCACCCCGCCAGCGCCAGGACCAGCAAAGCGGCCAGGGCCGTGCGCCGCGGCGCGAATCCGGAACTCCGCTCAGTCATGGGACCCCCGGCACGCTGCGATGACCTTCGCGTTTTCGAGAATGCGGTGCAGGTAGCCCTTGAGCTGCTCCCACTCCGGTTCGGTAAAGCCCGCCAGATGCTCGTTCTGCACGCGGCTGAGCACATGCGGCACTTCCTCGGCAGCGGCACGGCCCTGCTCGGTCAGCTCGATGTGCACCACACGGCGGTCCTCCAGCGAGCGCACACGCCGGCACAGGCCCTTGAGCTCGAGCCGGTCGAGCAGGCGGGTCATGGCGCCGGTGTCGAGCTCGCATTCGCGCGCCAGCTCGGCCACGGTGGTGGCCTGGCCCTGGTGCACCTTGTACAGCGGCAGCCACTGCGGGAAGGTCGGGCCGGGATCGCACACATGGAGCTCGACGCTCTGCCCCACGGCGGACAGGATGCGCTTCATCAGGTAGCCGATGCTCTCCTCGGCGCGATAGTTGTCGGGGTGGTAGAACGCGGGCACCTCGCCCAGCCGGGCAGTGCCGGGCGGCGGCTGGGTGGCAGCGGGTGGGCGGGCGGTATCGACTTCATCCATGCCGCAACATTAATTGCCTGAGCAAATATTGTCAAGGCGGCCTTTGAAAAAACAGCGTTCGGTAGAATCGTGCATGGCTTCATCACCCTCGCAGACCCCGGCAGGCGTGCCGTCCTTTGGTTCCCAGACCCGTGCTGCGGCCGCCGCCAAGGGTTCGCCGCGATCGCTCTCCGGGCTCGGCCCCTTCCTGCGGCCTTACCGCGTGCAGATCCTGCTGGCGGCGTTCTTTCTCGTGATGGCGGCGGTTACCACCCTGCTCTTCCCGCTGGCGCTGCGCAGCCTGATCGATGGTGGCCTGGTCAAGCCCGACAAGGGCGAGCAGGTGATGGCGCTGCGCGAGCACTTCCTGATGCTGTTCGGCGTGGCGGCGGCGCTCGGCCTGTTTTCGGCGGCGCGCTTCTACATCGTGAGCTGGCTCGGCGAGCGCGTGACGGCCGATCTGCGCAACGCCGTTTATGCGCGGGTGCTGCGCCAGAGCCCGGTCTTCTTCGAGACCACGCAGACCGGCGAGGTGCTGTCGCGCCTGACCTCCGACACCACGCTGGTCCAGACCGTGGTCGGCTCCTCGCTCAGCATGGGTATGCGCAACGCCGTGATGGGCATCGGCGCGCTGGCCATGCTGATCTGGACCAACCCGTACGTCATGTTCCAGGTGCTGCTGATCCTGGTGCTGGTGGTGCTGCCGAGCATGTGGTTCGGCCGGCGCGTGCGCAAGCTCTCGCGCGCCAGCCAGGACCGGGTGGCCGATTCCAGCGCCATCGCCGCCGAGGTGCTCAACGCCATCCCGGTAGTGCAGAGCTACACGGCCGAGGCGCGCGAGGCGGCGCGCTTCGACCACTCGACCGAGCAGGCCTTCCAGACCTCGGTGCGCCGCTCGAAGGCGCGCGCGGTGCTGGTGGCGTTCATCATCATCGCCACAGCGGGCGCGCTGCTCTGGGGCCTGTACCAAGGCACGCAGGCTGTATTGCGAGGCGACATCACGGCCGGCCACCTGGGCCAGACGGTGGTCTACGTCATCATCCTGGCCAGCGCTGCGGCGGTGCTCGGCGAGATCTACGGCGACTTGCTCCGGGCGGCCGGCGCGACCGAGCGCCTGATGGAACTGCTGCACGCCGAGCCGGCCATTGTTTCCCCATCAAATCCGGCTCCGGCGCACGTTCCGCCTGCAGGCAGTGCCATCCATTTCGAATCGGTCACCTTCCACTATCCTTCCCGCCCGGCGACCCCGGCGTTGCGCGATTTCAGCCTGCAGGTCGCGCCGGGCGAAACCGTGGCGCTGGTGGGATCGAGCGGCGCCGGCAAGAGCACGGTGTTCCAGTTGCTGCTGCGCTACTACGATCCCCAAGCCGGCCACCTGACGCTCGACCGCACGCCACTCGCCAGCCTGTCGCTCGACGCGCTGCGCACACGCATCGGGCTGGTGCCCCAGGACGCCGTGATCTTCTCGGCAAGCGCATTCGAGAACATTCGCTACGGCAAGCCCGAGGCCTCTGCCGAGGAGGTCTACGCGGCCGCTCGGAACGCCTTCGCCGATGACTTTCTGAGGGCCTTGCCTGAAGGCTACGACACCTTTCTGGGAGAAAGAGGTGTGCGCCTGTCGGGCGGACAGCGCCAGCGCATCGCCATCGCGCGCGCCATGCTCAAGAATCCGCCCTTGTTGCTGCTCGACGAGGCCACCAGTGCACTCGATGCGGAAAGCGAGCGCATGGTGCAGGCGGCGCTGGAATCGGCCATGCGAGGCCGAACCACGCTCGTCATCGCCCATCGGCTGGCCACAGTGCAAAAGGCGGACCGCATCATCGTGCTCGACCATGGACGCATCGTGGAACAGGGCACGCATGCCACCTTGGTTGCGATGGGCGGGATGTACGCCAAGCTGGCGACGCTGCAGTTTGTTGCCTGACAGCAACTCATCCAGTTACATTTCATTTCAAATTATCTTGGTCACACATGTGACAACACGCACACGAAAATAATACTTTCCCCTACATTTGGTTTACCAATCATTCACTTGCCGCGTCGTTACGGAACGGAACAGGGCTTGTACGGACGGGCTTGCAAATACCCTAGGGGAAAGGTGACCATGGCTGTGCGAAGCAAAGAAAACTTCTTGGTTTTCGGTGCGCCGAGAATCGAAGAAGACGAAATTCAGGAACTGGAGGCGGTCATGCGCTCGGGCTGGCTCGGCACCGGGCCACGCGTTGCAGCCTTCGAGCACGACTTCTGCCGCTACCGTAGCGCGGAACATGCCGTGGCGCTCAGTTCGTGCTCAGCCGCCCTGCATCTGTCCCTGCTGGCAGCAGGCATTGGTTCCGGCGACGAGGTCATCACGACGCCATTGACGTTTTGCGCCACGGTCAATTCGATCATCCATGCCGGGGCGACGCCGGTGCTGGCGGATATCGACCCGCGCACCATGAACATCGATCCGGAGCAGGTGCGCGCCCTGCTCACCGACCGCACCCGGGCCATTGTCCCGGTGCACTTCGCGGGCCGTCCCTGCGAGATGGACCCCCTCATGGAAATGGCGACACAGCGCGGCCTCAAGGTCATCGAGGACTGCGCGCACGCCATCGAAACCGAATACCACGGTCGCAGCGCGGGCACCTTCGGCGATTTCGGCTGTTTCTCCTTCTACGTCACCAAGAACATCGTCACCGGCGAAGGAGGCATGGTGTTCACACGCCGCGAGGAAGATGCCGCCCGCATCAAGATCCTGGGCCTGCACGGCATGACCAAGGACGCCTGGAAACGCTTCGGTGACGAAGGCTACAAACACTATTACGTGGTCGCCGCAGGTTTCAAATACAACATGATGGACCTGCAGGCCGCCATCGGCTTGAAGCAACTGGAAAAGGTCGATGCCTACTGGCGACGCCGCCAGGTCATCTGGAACCGGTATTGCGAGGCGTTCGCCGAACTTCCGCTGGGCCTGCCTGCGGCGCCCGAGGCGAACACGCGGCACGCCCACCATCTCTTCAACGTGCTGGTCGATTCCGAGCGATGCGGTATCTCCCGGGACGATTTCCTCAACGGCATGACAGCGCAAGGCATTGGCGTGGGCGTACATTACCTCTCCCTGACCGAGCACCCCTACTACCAGGAGACGTATGGCTGGAAGCCCGAGGATACCCCCCATGCGACGCGCATCGGCCGGCAGACGGTTTCATTGCCCATTTCGGCGAAGCTGAGCGATCGCGACGTCGAGGATGTCATCGAGGCCGTGTGTTGCGTGCTGCCACAACGCACGGCCGACGTGGCATGACGGTCTGCGCTGCTGGAGTAGTCGCCCATGACCACCGCCAAACCCCTGACCATCTCGATACTGATCCCTACGTACAACCGCCCGCATCAGATGGCCGAGGCCATCGCAAGCATCGCCGCGCAAGACCTGGCCCTGGTCGGCGAAGTGCTGGTGGGCGATGACAGCAGTACGCCGGAATTCCGGGCCGCCAATGAAGCCGTGATCGCGGCGAGCCCGATCGCGCACTTGATCAGGTACCTGCCCAACACACCAGCCAAGGGAAACTACCCGAACCAGTGGTTCCTGGGCACCACGGCACGCTGCGAATACGTGTTGATCCTGCACGACGACGATCATCTACGCCCCGGTGGACTCTCGACATTGGCGACCGCCTGTGAGAACGAGCAGGACCCGCGCGTGAAGATCTGGTTCGGCCGCTACTTCGTCATCGACGAACGGGCCTGGATCAATTGGGAGGAAACCGCCTTTCACAACAAGCGCTTTGGAAGGAACGGTCCGGGCGCGGCCCGGCCGGTTTCGCAATGGTGCCTGACGGAAGCGCTGCCCCCCAATTCCTTCCTGGTCGCCAAGGACACGTACACGCGGTTCATGGAGGGCTCCAAAGACGGCAACGTCGGAGACTGGGGATTCGCGGTGCGCCTGGCCAACAGCGGCGCCTGGGGCCGGCTCATTGCAGAAGACGTCTCAACCTACCGGGTCCAGAAGGGATCGGTGACCACTGCGGGTCGCGGGCTTGATGCGCATCGGGCTTATGAACTGGCCGACGAGTTGGTGGTGCCCGAAGATGTCATTCCGCAAAAACGCCGGCGATTCTCCGTGGTGGCGCCGGTTGCGACGATCCGCTACGCCAGGGACGGGGAACGCATCAAGGCCTGGAAATGCTTTTTCTCGCCTTACTGGACGTGGCAGCAAAGACTCTCGGTGCGCTGTTGCGTGACCCTCCTGATGCTGCTGACACCGCGGATGCTCTGGACTTGGGCGCTGCGCTATCGCAACTAGGCCGCTCTTATTGCAGGGTATTCTTGAGGATGG
>JAQGLP010000351.1 GCA_028292835.1 Variovorax sp. | reverse complement strand
CAAGAAGGAGTATGACGAGTCGATCGGCGAGATGAAGCATGCCGACTGGCTGATGGACCGCATCTTCATGCTCGACGGCCTGCCCAACCTGCAGGACCTGGGCAAGCTCAACGTCGGCGAGGACGTGCCCGAAATCCTGCACGCCGACCTGGCGAGCGAGACCGGCGCGCAGGCTACCATCAAGGCCGGCATGGCCCACTGCGAGAGCGTGCGCGACTACGTCTCGCGCGACCTGCTGCAAAAGATCCTCGACGACACCGAGGAGCACATCGATTTCCTGGAAACGCAGATCGACCTGCTCGGCAAGGTCGGGCTGCAAAACTACCTGCAAAGCCAGATGGGCGAAGTCGGCTGAAGCGCACGGCGCGTCGACCCGGGGGCTTCGGCCCCTTTTTTCATGCGCTGGCCGGCTTCACAACGGGCGCAACGCGGCCCCCGGGAAGCTCGCGAACGCATCGGCCATGCGCAGGACGCCGCGCTCGAGCGCCAGCACTTCGCCCGTCAGCACGTTCTCGAACCGGCCCCCCTCCGGCCAGCCGGGCAACGCCACGGCCGTGTCGCGCCACGCCGCCGCGCCGAGCGGCAACGCCCTCAGCGCCAGGGCGAGGCTCTCGCCGGCCGCAGTGGCGGCAGCCTGCGCACCACTCTTCACCGCCCCGCGTCCGGCGAGCCCGAAGAACAGCCGACCGGCGATGACGACCAGCGCCTCGTCGGCCTGCCTGCGCTCGAAGGCGATGACGTGCGCCGCGTGTTCGCCCTGCACGGCGAGCGCGGCATAGGCGCCGTCGCGCCACAGCGTGGGCTGCTCGCGGCGCCACGACAGCATTCGCCAGGTGATCCACAGCTTGGCGCGCCCATCCTGGGGCGCGGCGGCCAGTTCGTTGGCGAACGTCGCCAGATCGGGTGCTCGCGCCCCTTGTGCCTGCTCGGCCAGGAGGCGCGCGCGCAGGCCGTAGTCGACCGGGCGGCGGTTGTCCGGATCGACCAGGCTCAGGTCCATCAGCTCGTTGCCCTGGTAGAGGTCGGGCACGCCGGGCGAACCGTATTTCAGCAGCGTGAGCGTGAGGCTGTTCAGGGCGCCGTACCAGGCCAGCGTGGCGCCCAGCGCCTGCAGGTCGTCCAGGAACGGATTGCCGCCCGGCCGGGCCAGCAGCGTGCGCACGAAGCGCTCCAGCGCGGCCTCGTAGGCCTCGTCGGGCTGGGTCCAGCGCGTGCGCAGCTTGGCTTCGCGCGCGGCCTTGAGCATGTAGTGCACGATGCGGTCCGCGTACGCGCCCAGCCCCGCCGCGTCGAGGCCGCCGGCCGGCAGCGTCCCGAGCAGGGTCTGGTAGAGCAGGTATTCGTCCGCGCCGGACGGCATTTCGGCCGCATCCGGCCCCGAGGCCTGCCGGGCCGGAGCGTTCAGGCGCTGCCAGCGGCGCAGCGCCAGCCGCCAGGTCGCGGGCATTTCGGACAGCACGTTGATGCGGTTGCGCACATCCTCGGAGCGCTTGTTGTCGTGCGTCGAGGTGGCCAGCATGGTGTGCGGCCAGCGCGCTGCGCGGTCGGCGCCGGCCTCGTGGAAGGCGTCCACGTCCAGGCCGAAGAGAGCCGGCTCGCCGCCGACCTCGTTGAGCGAGCTCAAGGGGAAGTAGCGGTAGAACGCCGTGTCCTCGACGCCCTTGGCCGCGACCGGCGCGCTGAACTGCTGGAAGCGGATGGCCAGGCCCCGCACGCGCTCGCGCAACGCCGCGCCCGCGCCCTCCACCGCCTCGCCGAGCAACGTGTGGCGCACGAAGTCGAACACCGAGGTGTCGGCGGCGTCGCTGTGGCGCCGGGCCTCGTCCACGGCCCAGTCGACGTAGCGCACGTCCTGCGCCGACGGCCGCTCGACGATGTAGGTGCGGTACACCGGCAGGCAGGCCGCCACCTCGGCCAGCGCGCGGCGCAGCGCGTTGAGCGTGTAGTCGCGCGTTCGCCGGTCGGCGCGCGCGATGCGCAGCAGCCCGGTCGCCAGCACCGTGAGTTCGGAGGCCAGCGCGGTGCGCATGATGTCGCGCTTGGCGCCGCGCGCGAGCGCCTCGAAGCTTTGCTCCACGCCCGTGAAGCGGCGCCAGGTGCGCGCAAAGCGCTCGGCCGCCGCGGTATCGACCAGCACGCCGTTGGCGACGTTGGCGAAGCGGTAGCCCGTGGTGCCGTGGATGTGCCAGCCCTCGGGCACCTCCTCGTGCGGCGCGGCGATCTTTTCGGCCACCACGTAGAGCGGGCGCGCCGGCCGGCCCTCGCTGCCGGGCGCGGCCAGCGCGAAGCCGGCGCGCCGCGCGAAGCCTTCCTGCAGGCGCCGGAAGTACTGCGCCGGGTCGTACAGGCCGTCGGGATGGTCGATGCGCAGGCCATCCACCTGGCCGGCCGCGGCAAGGTCGAGCGCGAAGCTTTGCGTGGCCTCGAACACCTCGGCACGTTCCATGCGCAGCGCGGCGAGCTCGTTGATGTCGAAGAAGCGCCGGTAGTTGATCTCGTCCGCGGCCACGCGCCAGTAGGCGAGCCGGTAGGCCTGCGCCTCGATCAGGGCGTGCAGCGCATCGCGCGCGCTGTCGAGGTTGAGCGCCGCCACCGCCTCGGCCAGCGCCTGCGCCACCTCGGGCTGCCGCGCCACCAGGCGCGCCAGCCGGGCCTTGAGCAGTTTCCTGTCGCGCTCGCGCTCGGCCATCGCCTCGGGCTGCGCGGCGTCCGGGCCCGGCAGATGCCCGAAGGCGCTCGCAATGCTTGCCAGGCCCGGCCCCAGGTCGGCATCGGCGATGCGCCTGGCCGCATCTTCCAGCACCGACGGGTAGCTTCGGGG
>JAQGLP010000304.1 GCA_028292835.1 Variovorax sp. | reverse complement strand
TGGCGGCACCGGCCTCGGCAAGGAACTGGCGCGTCACTTTGTCGCCCACGGCGCCGCGGTTCACATCTGCGGACGCCGCGAAGCGGTTCTCCAGGCGGCGGTTTCGGAACTGAACGAGGCGGCCCGGCATGGCGGCAGCGCCGAGTACCACATCTGCGACGTGCGCGAAGCCGACCAGATCGACGCGATGGTCGATCGCATCTGGGCCGGCGGACCGTTGACGGGCCTGGTGAACAACGCGGCCGCCAACTTCATCTCTCCTTCCATCGACATCAGTCCGCGCGGCTTCGCCGCCGTGCGCTCGACGGTGATGGACGGCGCGCTCTTCACGACCCTGGCCTGCGGCAGGCGCTGGATCGCGCAGGGCCTGCCGGGCTCCGTCGTGAGCATGCTCGTGACCTGGGTCTGGACGGGCTCGGCCTATGTGCTGCCTTCGGTGATGGCCAAGACCGCGGTGCATGCGATGACGATGTCGCTCGCGGTCGAATGGGGTTCGAAGAACATCCGCGTCAACGCCGTGGCGCCGGGCCCGTTCCCGACCGAAAGCGCGTGGGAAAAACTGGCGCCGATCCCCAAGGCCAACGTGGGCGCCGCGTCGGCGGACGAAGTGCCCATGCAGCGCTTCGGACGCATGCCGGAACTGTGCAACCTGCTGACCTTCCTGCAGGCCGATGGCTGCGAATACCTCACAGGCCAGAACATCGCGATCGATGGCGGGCACCACCTGGCCGCCCCCAGCACGTTCGCGGCGCTGGGCAAGCTGACCCCGGAGGACTGGGCCGAAGCCAAGGCCATCGTGCGAGGCCGCGCCGAGCAGGAGAAGGCACAGCGCAGCGCGGGTTGAATCCGATGCCCGACAGCGTCAGCGCGACGCGCGATCTGCGGAGCCATGCGCATGCCACGCCGGATCGCGCCGCGATCGTCTGCGGCAGCGAGACGTGGAGCTACGCCGCGCTCGAAGCCATGAGCAATCGCATCGCGGCGGTGCTTCGCAGCCTGGGATTGACACGCGGCGATCACGTGGCTTCGTTGGTCGGCAATCGTGCCGAGGCGGTCGCCCTTGGGTGGGCGGCCTGGCGTGCCGGCGTCTACCTGACGCCGATGCCGACCAGCCTCACCGCAACCGAACTGCGCTACCTGGTCGATGATTGCGATGCGAAGGTCGTCATTGCCGATGCCGCGCTGGCGGGTGTCGCGGCACAGTTCCCCACCCTGCCGAAGCCGGGCATTGCATGGCTGTCGTTGCGGGGCGCGATCCCGGGCTTCGTCGCCATCGAGCCGCTGTTGGCCCAGGTCTCGCCAGAGCCCGACGCCCACGAGGCCCCCGGCGCGCTGATGGTCTACACCTCCGGGACGACCGGCGCGCCCAAGGGCGTGTTCCGCCCGCTCCTTCCCGTCGACTACC
This sequence comes from Variovorax sp., assembly GCA_028292835.1. Taxonomy (GTDB): domain Bacteria; phylum Pseudomonadota; class Gammaproteobacteria; order Burkholderiales; family Burkholderiaceae_C; genus Variovorax. The sequence goes on along the minus strand of JAQGLP010000304.1, from coordinate 2,506 downwards.
ATGGCACCCCGCCGTTCGCAGGGGATCTGCTGACGCTGTTCGGCCTCGGTGGCGACGACGTGCGCTATCTCTCGACGGCGCCGCTCTACCATGCGGCTCCGCTGCGCTTCGCGCTGGCCGTCACCGCCGGCGGCGGTACGGTGCATGTGATGGAGCGCTTCGATGCGGACGAGGCGTTGCATCTTCTCGAACGCCATGCCATCACGCACAGCCAATGGGTGCCGGCGATGTTCCAGCGGCTGCTCGAACTTCCTGCCGGGCGGCGCGCAGCCTTCGCCGCGCCGGCGCACCGCTGCGCGATCCATGGCGCGGCGCCCTGCCCCGCCGCGCTAAAGAAGGCCCTGATCGAATGGTGGGGACCGATCGTGCTGGAGTACTACTCCGGCAGCGAAGGCGTGGGCCTGTCCCTGATCGACTCGATGGAAGCGCTTGCCCGCCCCGGCTCGGTGGGGCGGGCGCGCAAGGGCACGCTGCACATTGCCGACGAAGCCGGCCATGCGTTGCCGGCCGGGGCCACCGGCCTCGTGTGCTTCTCCGGCGTGGCGCCCTTCGCCTACTACAAGGCGCCCGAGAAAACCGCTGCCCGCACGCTGCCCCAGGGATGGCAGACCTTCGGCGACATCGGCCACGTCGACGAAACGGGCTATCTCTACCTGACGGATCGACAGGACGACATGATCATCTCCGGCGGCGTCAACGTGTACCCGCAGGAGATCGAATCGGCGATCCGCGCCGTGGAGGGCGTGTGGGATTGCGCCGTCGTCGGGGTCGAGGACGAGCGCTTCGGCGAGCGGGCCGTGGCATTCCTGGTGCCCGTGCGGGGCATGCCGAAGGGCGATCCGCAAGCGTTGATCGCCGCGGTTCGTGCGCATTGCGAGTCGCATCTTGGCCGCATCAAGCGACCTTCGGATTTCCGCCTCATCGACAGCCTGCCGCGATCGCCCACAGGCAAGCTGCTGCGTCGCCGGCTCCGCGAACTGGTTATTGCGGCGCACGGCCCCCTCCCGGCTGCCGGCGTGCCTACCGGATCAGCGACTGGAACTCCTTGAACGCCGGATGCTCCGCCGTGCGCAGCCATTCGAAACCGACCATTTCGGCCGTCACCAGCTCGGCCCCGGCGCCGGCGAGCCGGTCGAAGGCAGCATCGCGGTTGCGTTCTGTCCGCGAACTGCAGGCATCGGTCACGACCCACACCTCGAAGTCGTCCTCCAGCAGGTCGAGCGCAGTCTGCAGCAGGCAGACATGCGCCTCGCAGCCGGCGATGACGATGGTGTTGCGTTCCTCCTGTGTCGCAGTGGGTTTTTGCAGGTGCTTGGGCAGGCTGCGCGCATTGCCCTGCGGCGCCTTGGCGGGCGGGCGCAGCCACTCGCCCAGGCCCTCTTCCATACCGCTGAAATGCATCTTGGCCAGGGTGCGCTGGCAAAGGGCACGGATGTCGGGCAGATTCTCGCCCAGCCGGGACGGGTTCTGCTCGGTGCCCCAGACCGGCACGTCGAGCAGTCGCGCCGTCCTGCCCAGGCGCACCGCATTGGCGGCGGCCGCGTCGGCCTCGAAAATGGCCGGCATCAGGCGAGCCTGGTAGTCCACCAGCACCAGTTGGGATTGCGAAGCGTCGAGCAGCATGGAAAAAGAGTCCTCTTGAATGACCACCGGGCGCGCTCGGCCCGGCACATGGAAGCAGGCAGATTACACCGTCCGAGTGGTTAAATCATCGGGCACGACGCGTGTTGCGGCGCGCTTTCCACCACCCGCATCGAGGTCCCCGCCATGAATGCTTCGCCACCGCCCGCCCACCTGATGTCTGGCGCCGAGTACCACGAGTCGCTGCGCCGCTATCGACCGAAGGTGTTCGTCGATGGCCGGCGGGTGGCATCGGTGGCGGACGAGCCGGCTTTCCAGCCCGGCATCAACGCCATCGCGCTGACCTACGACCACGCCCTCAAGCCGCAGTACGAGCGCCTGATGACGGCGGTGCAGCACACCAGCGGCAAGCGCGTCAACCGCTTGTCGCACATCAACACGAGTTCCGGGGATCTGCTCAACAAGCTGGAGGCGGTACGGCTGGTGTGCCAGGAAACCGGCTGCGCCCAGCGCTACCTGACGCACGACGCGCTCAACGCCATTGCCCAGGTTTCGGCGCGCATCGACGACGCGCGCGGCGGCACCGAGCACACCGCGCGCTTCCATGAGTACCTACACCGCGTGCAGGACCAGGACCTGACGCTCGGTGTCGCCATGACCGACGCCAAGGGCGACCGCAGCCGGCGTCCGCACGAGCAGGCCAACCGCGACAGCTACCTCCACATCGTCGAGCGCGACGCCAAGGGCATCGTGGTCTCGGGAACGAAGGCGATCGTCACGGGCGCCCCCTACATGCACGAGTTCCTCGTGATGCCGGGCCGGCAGATGGGCGAGGCCGATGCGGATTTCGCGGTCTGCTGTGCCGTGCCCTGCGATGCCGACGGCCTGACGATCGTCGCGCGGCCGGCGGGTCGTCCGGGCGAGA